>DJKW01000001.1:0-2352 GCA_002434805.1 Patescibacteria group bacterium UBA6532 | reverse complement strand
CCACTTTAATTGGCGAACAGCCAAACGCTTGGGAGCTTCTTCACCCCCGCGCTGTGATGAGCCGACATCGCTGTCGGTATTTTTCTCTTCTTGCGAAGAGGATCGGACTATATCTTCATCCCGATATTATGTCGGGAGCTGGCGTATTAGCTCTCTTTAAAAAGAGAACTCTGATTTTTTAAATAATCAAGTCTCTACGGGGTTACTCACTTTAAAAAGCGAGAACTTCCCACGGTATTGTCCATGGCTAGTGGATTTCACCGTTATAAGCCAGATTTATTGTATGACATTACTGTCATAGCACCCCGATATATCTATTTGAGGTGCCGAACAGGGCCGTTGATGTGAACTCGCGGGCCCTACTAGCCTGTTATCCCCGGGGTAACTTTTGGCTGATGATCTTCTCCGATTCTAAGAACCAGAGTCGGTTCACTAAGTTCCAGTTTCCTGCCTGCGCGGCATATCCGCCTTGCAGTCAAGCCGGCTTATGGCTTTGCCCGATCACTCCGATTTCCATCCGGAGCTAGCCGACCTTATAAACGCCTCCGCTACTCTTTAGGAGGCAAGCGCCCCACTTAAACTGACCAAGTAGCACTGTTTCCCGACGTTAGTCAGAATTAGAATTGAGAATGTAAAAGACGGGTGTTTCATTGGCGGCTCCATCCTGTCCGAAAACAAGATTTCAAAGCCTACCCGCTACGCTACGCATCTAAATCCAAAACTCAATACCACTCTACAGTAAAGCTCCCGGGGTCTTTCCGTCTAGCCGCAGGTAACCGGCATCTTTACCGGTATTGCATTTTCACCGAGCTCCTTGTTGAGACAGTCCCCCAATCGTTAAACCTTTCATGCGGGCCGGAACTTACCCGGCAAGGGATTACGCTACTTTAACACGGTTATAGTTACCGCGGACGTTCACTGGCGCTTCGCTCTGTCAGCCATCACCTTAAAAAGATGATGACCGCTGAGGTTAACGTTCCAGCACTGGTCAGGTTTCAGCCCCTATACATCCTCTTACGAGTTGAGCAGGGACCTGTGTTTTTGATAAACAGTCGTCAGGGGTACTTTAGCTGCGTCCGCCTATGTGGCGGAAGGTCTTATCCCGAAGTTACGACCACTTTTTTGCCTAGTTCCTTAACAAGGTTTCACTCGTTCACCTTAGTACATTTATACTTGCCTACCTGTGTCGGTTTACGGTACGGACCCATCTAATTTTAGCTTCTTTAAAGATTTTCTCGGGAGACTGCTCGCTTGGGTTTACCTTGACGAATCAAGACTTCCCTCATTCCATTGGAAAAACCTCGGAATGAAGACGAAAATTCAATAATTCGCCCAAGTTACAAGTCTCCGTCTCTTTAAAGAAAAAACTAGACAGGGGGCCGGAATATTAACCGGCTGTCCATCTCTCGAGACCTTTCGGTCTAGAGATTAGGTCCGCCTAACCCTTGGTTGATTGTCATTACCAAGGAAACCTTAGGCTTTCGGTGTTCGTCGTTTTCAGACGAATTGCGGTTACTCATGCCAACATTTTCTCTTCTCATTGCTCCATCCCTACCTTGCGGTGAGACTTCACAGCCATGAGAATGCTCCCCTACCCCGAACATATAATAAATTATACGTTCAGCCTTATCTTCGGTATTGAGCTTTAGTCCCGTAAATCTTCGGCGCAAAATTCCTTAGCTAGTAAGCTATTACGCACTTTTTAAAGGATAGCTGCTTCTAAGCTAACCTCCTAGCTATCAAAGGAATATTACTTCCTTAAAAAACACTTAGCTCAAATTTTGGGACCTTAGATGAAGATCTGGGCTGTTTCCCTTTTGAACTCGGACCTTAGAGCCCAAGTTCTGACTCCTCGTCTAAATTTTCTGGTATTCGGAGTTTGGTAAGAATACCTAGAAAAAATCCAAGATATTCTTTCCAGTGCTCTACCTCCAGAAAATATATTCGACGAAGGCTAGCCCTAAAGCTATTTCGGGGAGAACCAGCTATTACCAAGCTCGTTTAGCTTTTCACTTCTTACCACAACTTATCCCAGAGAATTGAACGACTCACGGGTTCGGGCCTCCTCCCGCCTTTCGGCGGAATTCACCCTAGTCATGGCAAGCTCGCTTGGCTTCGGGTCTTTGTCTAACTCTAAAATACGCGCTATTAACGCTCGCTTTCACTTCGCCTTCGCCCCAAAAGGGCTTAGACAAAGAATTAAACAAAACTCGTTGGCTCATTCTTCAATAGGCACGCCGTCACCGAGTTAAACTCGGCTCCGACTCCTTGTAAGCACGATGGTTTCAGGTTCTATTTCACCGGGGTCACCCCCCTACTTTTCACCTTTCCCTCACGGTACTGGTTCACTAT
>DJKW01000003.1 GCA_002434805.1 Patescibacteria group bacterium UBA6532 | reverse complement strand
TCATTTTACAAGTGATTAACCCAGATCTTTTGCTGCTTAAACTGCCAACCCTTTAAACTATTGCCCCTCCTTAAAGCAAAATCCCCTTGTTGAGGGGGCTTTTTATTCACAAATTATTACCCTTTATAAAGTCTGAGGCTTCACTACTACTCGCCTCTCTGGCCCTTCTCCTAAGCTCTCTGAAGCGACGTCAGATCGAGCAGCTAGTTCTAAGTGGATAAGCCTCCTTTCGTAAGCTGGCATTGAAGCAAGTTCTATTTGCCTCTTTGACAAGGTAACTTCATCAGCAGTTGACTTGGCAAGCTCTCTTAAATATTCGGCTTTCTTTTTCTTGTAGCCATTGACGTCTAAATCAATGTAAAATTGCTGGTTTATTCTCTTTCTTAGTATTGATTTTAAAAGCCATTGAGCTTCAATTAAGGTTTGGCCCCTCTCGCCGATTAAGATCTGGGGTTCTTCCATTTCTAAGTTTATGGGAATTGTTAAATCAACGGGGTTTTTAACCTCGGTTTTTATATCAAGGCTCATTTTTTCAAAAAAATCCCTGGCAACACCTTCTATTATTTTAAAATCGGTCCGCTGAATCATAGTTTTGTTTTATTTAGTTCTGGGCTTCGCTTTGTGTTATTGATCGCTTCTCTTTCAATATAATCCATTGCTGGCCGATTGTAAAGAAGGTGGTGGTTAACCAGTATAAAGCCAGGGCTGAGGGAAATCTTAAAAGAATTACTACTGTGAAAATTGGGAAAAAATACAACATTTGTTTTTGCATCATTTGGGAAAAATCACTGCCACCCTGCTTAATGGTTTTTTGCTGGGAAGTAGTCATTTTAACCTGGAAATATTGAGCAATGCCCGTAATCACAGCTAAGATCCAGAATGGCTGAGAAAGGTCTATTAACCCCAGGAAAGACTGATTAATTGCTCCGGGATGGGGGATAAAACTATAAAGATAATCAAGCTGTTCTGGTCCAATGCCTCGCCAAAATATCTGGTAAACAGTAATTAAAATCGGCAGCTGGATCAAAAGAGGCAAACAGCCAGAAAAAGGGTTAATCTTTTCTTTTTTATAAAGATCCATCATTTCCTTGGCCTGCTGAGCTTTATCGTTTTTGAACTTCTCTTGCAGCTCTTTTATTTTTGGCTGAATGTCTTGGAGGGACTTTTGGGCTTTTATTCCTTGAGATCCTAAAGGATAAAAAATCACTTTTATAATTAAAGTGAAGGCAATGATCGCAATCCCAAAATCATTACCCGGAATATATTCATATAATAGAATAAGGGCGTTAAAAAGCGGCTGATATAAAATTGTATTAAAAGCGCCAACGAAAAACTCAAACATATTTAAGGTAAGTCTACGCCCCCTTCATTCCAGGGGTGGCATTTTAAAATTCTTTTTAATCCCTTCCAGGTACCAATTAAGACTCCGTCTTTCCCGATTGTTTTGTAGGTATATTCAGAACAAGTCGGATAAAACCGACAATTCCCTCCGAGGCTGGGAGAAATAAAAGCCTGATAAAATTTAATACTTTTAAGAGTTATATTTTTAAACATAAGCGAGTAAGGATTTAAATTAACCTTGCCCTTTTAAAAAGCTTATCAATGGCTTCTTTAACGTCTTTAAAGTTTTCTTCTTCAATGCCTGGTCTAGTAATTAAGACACAGTCAACTCCTTTATCTATTTTAGGGATTTGGGGCCGGATTATTTCTCTTAATTGTCTCTTGACCCTGTTGCGAACGGCAGCTTTCTTTGAAACTTTCTCTGAGACAACAAAGCCAAAACGAATTCCTTTCAGTTTACTGGGTAGAAATTTCAAAAATAAAAAACCCTCTTTAATCCCTTCTCCTTTTTTAAAAACCGTCTCAAAGTCTTTCTTTCTTTTAAGTCTGTTCTTTTGAGGCAACATATAGTATTGACGATTAATATTATTCAGCGGCCAATCAAACGGTAATTCTCTGACGCCCTTTTTTCGTTCTTCTTTTAATGACTTTTCTTCCTCCTTTTGTCCTTTTTCTCGCTCTAAAGCCATGGGCTTTTTTCCTTTTTCTTTTTTTTGGTTGATAAGCAATGCTCATATGTTAATTAATGTATCAAAAAATTCCGCTTTAGTCAATTTTAATTTTCACTCTAATAATGCAGATTTTAGAAAAGTTATATTAACACTTCATCCACAGTTTACTGACAAGAGAAAATTTTTGTATTCATTTTCCTTGGGTTGACTAGATTCTTGTTTCTTTAGATAATGAACTCTAGACGCTATTTATCTATTAAACATAGTCTTATGAACGAACAGGAACTCTGGCAGGCAGTGCTTGCCCAAGTCCAATTTCATATTTCCCCGGCTAATTTCGCTACCTGGTTTAAAAATACTTCTATTTTATCTAAGAAGGAAGGGGAGGTAATGGTTTCAGTCCCAAATAATTTTTCCAGGGAATGGTTGGAAAATAAATACAATAAGCTTATTCTGAAAACCGTCAGAAACTTAGAAAAGGGAGTTAAAGAAATAAAATATATTACGACCAGCCAAAGCTTAAAAATTAAACAGCCTCAGGTCTGGACCCAAGAAACCGATCAATTAGAATTTCAAGAACTGAAAGTTAATAAAGATACTAATTTAAACCCTCGTTATAAGTTTGAGAATTTTGTCGTAGGACCTTTTAATGAACTTCCTTATGCAGCAGCCTCGGCTATAACTAAAAGCCCGGGCTCTGTTTATAATCCTTTATTTATCTATGGAGGAGTAGGGCTTGGAAAAACCCACCTTATACAGGCTATCGGTAACGAGATCGTTAAAAACTTTTCTGAGAGAAAAATAAAATATATTTCTTCGGAAAAATTTACTTCAGGAATAATTACAGCAATTAAAGAAAGAGCTATTAGCGGTTTAAAGTCTGCTTATCAAGAAATTGATGTTTTAATTATAGATGATATTCAATTTATTGCCGGTAAAGAAAAAACTCAGGAAGAATTTTTTCATATTTTCAACGCACTGTATGAAAAAAATAAACAGGTTATTCTTTCTTCTGACCGTCCCCCGAAAGCAATCCCAGCCCTAGAAGAAAGATTAAGGTCGCGCTTTGAAGGGGGGATGATTGCCGATATCTCCCTGCCCGATCTTGAAACTCGAATAGCTATTCTTAAAACAAAATCTCAAGAAAAGAAAATTAATATTTCCGATCAAATTTTAGAATACATAGCCTCCCATATCCAAAGAAATATTAGAGAATTAGAGGGAGCTCTTAATAGATTGATTGCCTACCAAAAATTAAACAACCAACCCCCAGACTTAAACACTATTAAGGGTCTTTTAAAGAGTATTATTAATAATCCTGTAAAGGTGACTAATCACAAGAAGATAATTCAAGCAGTGGCTGAATTTTATGATTTAAAAGAAGAAGATCTTTTATGTAAATCAAGAAAAAAAGAAATTGTCAAGCCTCGGCAAATAGCAATGTATCTCTTAAGAACCGAGCTAAAAGGATCTTATCCCTTTATTGGAAGAAAATTCAGAGGGAAAGACCACACAACGGCAATTTACGCTTGTAATAAAGTTATAGCTGAGTTGGAAAAAGACGAAAATTTAACCGAAGAGGTAATCCTGATCAAGCAGCGAATTTACAGCTTATAATAAGAACCTACTCTTATAGAACCTTGATTCACTAAGGTATAAATATATAATCTTGAATTAAAATCTATTGTAAAACCTGTGGAATACCTGGAAATAAAAAGTTGAGAGATGATGGGAAAGGTTGTGATATAAAAATAGATTAATTTTAAAAACTAAATTTAAACTATTGATTTACTTCTTTTACCTATGTTTCCCTTGGGGTTTTCCAGAGATTTTTAACAGATTTTAAGTTCATTTTTTTAAATCAAGGGGGTATATAGTAATAGTAATAATAACTATTATGAAAGTAATACTACTAAAAGAAAATTTTAAAAAAGGACTAGCTGTTGTGGAAAAGATAATTGGGAAAAACCTAAACCTACCTATTTTGAATAATATTTTAATTAATTTAGAAAAGAGCTTTTTAAACCTCAACACAACAGACCTTGAAATTGCAATTAAGTATTGGTTTTTAGTGAAAACAGAAAAAGAAGGGAATATTACTGTTCCGGCTAAGTTTTTGTATAATTTTATTTCCTCTCTTTCTGATGAAAAATTAACACTAGAAACAAAAGACCAGACACTGTATATTTACCACGGAAAAAATACTAGCCAAATCAAAGGACAGGCAGTGGAAGAATTTCCGATTATCCCTAAAATTAAAAGTAAAGATTTTATAGAAATTAAAAGCCCTCTTTTTTCCAAAGGATTATCTCAAGTGGTTGATTTTTGCGCCTTAACCCAAGTTAGGCCAGAAATATCAGGCGTGTATTTTAATTTTCAAAAAGACAGGGTCCAGTTAGCTGCTACAGATTCTTTTAAATTAGCGGAGAAAACCCTTTTGTTTGAAAAACCATTAACCCAATCTCAAGAATATTCTTTTATTCTTCCTCAAAAAGCAGCTCGAGAGATAATTAATATTTTTTCTGAAAAAGAGGGAAAAATGAAAATTTACTTTTCTTCTAACCAAGTCATGTTTGAATATCCAATGCAAGAAACTCCTCATCCCCAGATTCAATTAATTTCTCGTTTGATTGAGGGAGAGTACCCTAATTACCAGGAAATCATTCCTAAAAAATACGAGAGCAGGATTGTTTTAAAGAAGGAAGAATTTCTCAACCAAATTAAAACAGCCAGTTTATTTAATAAAAAAACAAACGAAATCCAAATAAATGTCGTTCCTAAAGAAAAGAAAATTGAGATTTCTTCTCAAAGCCCAGAGCTTGGAGAAAATCAATCCGGGCTGCCCGCTAAAATTGAAGGGAAAGAAACGAAAGTGGCCTTTAATTCAAGGTTTTTAGTTGACGGCCTTTTAAATATAAAAAGCGAGGAGGTTATTCTTGAATTAAACGGCGAAGAAGGCCCTGCGGTTTTAAGGCCAATAGGAGACCAGAGTTACACCTTTGTTGTTATGCCGATTAAAAATAATTAATTTAAGGCTGGTTTTTAGAAAGCCAGTTTTCAATTCCCGCTTCCCATCCTAAGTACTGGGGATTAAGCAAAGGATCTTTTACCATCTCTTTTTGGGGATTATCTTTGTCTAAATAATGCAAGATTGAATGGGGATTTTCCCAGTCAATTTCATTGTTTAGAACCGGTTTTTGAGTTTCAATTACTTCCGGTTCTTTAAAGCTTTCTTTGGGATGTTTTATTAAAAACTTTTCCATAACACGATGGAAAATAGGTCCAGCTAAAACCACTCCTGGTTTTTCTGCCATAGAACTATTGTTATTGTTTCCTACCCAAACCCCAACAACAACCAATGGATTATATCCTATTGTCCAGGCGTCCCGAAAATCTTGAGTGGTTCCGGTTTTTGCTGCTACGTCATATCCTGGAAAAAACAACATTGACCTTGAGCCAAACATTAGGGATCTCGCTTCATTGTCTGACAAAACGCTATTAAGTAAACGAGTAGTTTGAGCCTCAAGAACCCTTCTTGGAGTTTTTTTATTCTCTTCAATAATACTGCCGTTGATATCCTCTATTTTTAAAATAAACGACGGCAAAGTCTGCAATCCATCGTTAGCAAAAACGCTGTAAGCTGAAACCAAATCGAGGAGCTTTACTTCTCCTCCTCCCAGGACTAAAGAGAGGCCGTACCAAGAAAGCGTCTTATTAAGTGTGGTGATTCCTATGTTTTTTGCCAAATCAATAGTTTCTTGAAGACCGGCCAGATAAAGAACTTTTACTGAGGCAATGTTAATAGATTGGGACAAAGCTTCCCGCAGGCTTATTGGCCCTCTAAAATTTTCATCATAGTTTTGGGGACGATAACAGTCCTGGTCATAAGGATCTTTTTCTTCGTCGGAAAATAAGTCACAATCCGGATTAAACTCGGTTTCTACGTCCCAGACTACAGTTTCTCTGGTATATCCTTTTTGAAAGGCCGTAGCGTAAGCAAAGGGCTTGAAAGCAGATCCTGGCTGGCGCTCGCCCAAGGTGGTTATGTTAAATTTTGGATCAAACAAGCAGCCTTCTTCAGAACCTTCACATCCTTGGGGATAAGAAGAAGTAGCGTTCCAATCAACCGATCCTACCATGGCAATAATTTCTCCGTTTTTAGGGTTCATAGCCAGCAAAGCAGCGTTATGGGCGTCATAAGCATTATTTATTGCTGTTCCTTCTTGGACGGCTCTTTCAGCAAATTCTTGAAGTTCCCAGTCTAAGGTGGTATAAACCTTTAGTCCTTTTTCTCTTAAAAATTGCTGGCCATATTTATCTTCTAAATATTTTTTCACATAGAGAACAAAATGAGGAGATTTAATAGACTGGCGTATTTCAGAAAAAGATAATTCCCTTACCTGAGCTTCCTCAGCCTCTTTTTTTGTGATATACCCCGCTTTTGCCATTTGATTTAAAATATAATCCTTCCGGATTAACAAATCATTTTTATGAGAACCGTAAGGGGAAAGATAGCTTGGAGCCTGGATTAAAGAAGCGAGGATGGCTGATTCTTCCAAAGAAATATCTTTAACTGATTTGTTAAAAAAAGTTTGGCTGGCAGCTTCTACCCCGTAAGCGTTAGCCCCAAAAGGAACTTGATTTAAATACCACTCTAAAATTTGGTCCTTGGAATACCTTCTTTCTAATTCTAAAGTTAAGATAACTTCTCTTACTTTTCTTTTTAAAGTCTTTTCTAAGGTAAGAAAGGTTGATCGGATTAACTGCTGGGTAATAGTTGACCCTCCCTGAACCGGTCTTCCCAGTTTTAAGTTGTTTAATACAGCCCTGGTAATGCCTCTTATATCTAAGCCAAAGTGACGATAAAAACTTGCATCTTCAGCTGCAATTACAGCTTGCTTTAGGTGTAAGGGCGTTTTTTCCAAAGAAACCATGGTTCTTTTTTCTTCTCCGTAAATTTCATACAAAAGAATTTCCCCTGTTCTGTCGTAAATCTTAGTAGGCAAGATAAAATGGCTTTCAGTGAATTTCTCTGGGCGAGGAAGGTCTTTGGCAAAATATAGAAATACAAAAACGCTTCCAATTAAAATAAAGGAAGCAGCTAAGGCAGAAGACTTTAAAAGCGAGAAAATTAGTTTTTTCTCCTTATTTTTAGCGTAAAATTTTCGGTGATAGATTCTTTTTGCCATAAAGACAATTAGTCTTAAATTTTAACACATTTTTTAATTTTGGTAAAAATATGTTAAACTAAGAAAAGAAAATGAAAAACATCAACGGGAAAATCAAAGAAGTCTTAACCAGAGGGGTCAAAGCAATTTACCCTAATCGCCAGGCGTTAGAAAAAGCTTTAAAATCCGGTAAAAAAATGAGGATTTACAACGGCATTGACCCTACCGGTAAACTTCATATTGGCCACCTGGCAGTTTTAAGAAAATTGCGCCAGTTCCAGGATCTAGGGCACGAAATCATTGTTTTGATAGGAGATTTTACAGCCACCATTGGAGATCCGACCGATAAAAACGCAGCCAGAAGAATGCTAACTCGCCAGCAGGTCTTAAAAAACGCCAGAGATTATAAAAAACAGATCGGAAAAATTTTAGACCTTAAAAAGGCAAATGTCAGGTTTTTGCATAATGAAGAATGGACCAACAAGTTAAAACCGAAAGACATGCTTGAGCTGGCTTCTAAATTTACCGTTGCCAGGCTTTTGGAAAGAGATATGTTTCAAAAACGAATAAAAGCAGGCAAAGACATTCTTGTCCACGAATTTTTATACCCGATATTCCAAGCTTACGACAGCGTTAGTATGAATGTTGATTTGGAAATCGGGGGAAACGACCAAATTTTTAATATGCTGGCCGGCCGGACATTGGTGAAAAAAATAAAGAACAAAGAAAAATTAGTTTTAGCAACTAAATTATTAATAGGCCCTGAAGGAAAGAAAATGGGGAAAACAGAAGGGAATATAATCAGTTTAGACGAAAAGCCAGAGCAAATGTATGGGAAAATAATGGCTTGGCCAGATAGTATAATTTATCTTGGCTTTGAGATTCTGACAGACTTGCCGCTAAATAAAATAAAAACAACGCATCCCCGCCAAGCCAAAGCAAGACTGGCCCGAGAGGTTATCTCAGTTCTTTATAATAAAAAAACAGCCCAGGAAGCTGAAAAAGAATTTTACAGGGTTTTTAAAGAAAAGAAACCGTCTTCTAATATGCCAACAGTTTTTTTGCGGCAAAAAAAGCTAAATATCCTTGATTTATTAATTAAAACAAAAATGACTTCTTCTAAGTCAGAGGCTAAACGTCTTATTAAGCAAAAAGGAGTGAAGGTTAATAAACAAATCCAAGAAGATTGGACAAAAATCATAGAAATAAAAAAAGGAAGCATTGTTCAGATCGGAAAAAGAAAATTTATAAAAATTGCTTAATTAAAATAGTCTAAGCATTTAAAACCCCCGAAACTTCGGGGGTTTTAAATTAAAGTTTACTGAGTTCCTCCTTCAGTGCTGCCAGCTTCTCCACCTTCTGGGGTGC
>DJKW01000006.1 GCA_002434805.1 Patescibacteria group bacterium UBA6532 | reverse complement strand
TCTGTGAATCCGTTTTTCTTTAGCCACCATTCCATCTGCCCCCACTGCCATTCGTAATCAATATCTAATCCTGCCTCGTTTTCAATTGGATAAATTTTATTTCCCATCCATTTTTGAGGCAAAAGACCGTCTTCAATATTTTCCAGACACCTTGGCCTGACCAAAGAAAGAGCTACGTCAGCCAACCAAGCGTCGCCGGACGAATCGCGATCACAAGTCATTGTCTTGGGATCGCCAAAAGTCTCAAGCGGAACAAAGGGCTCCAGTAAACCGTCCTTATTTATCTTTCTCATCCTATTCGGATGATACATATTATATTTTCCTACTGTTACTACTGAATCGTATTCGGGATTCTCTCGTAATACTTTAACTCCTTCGTCAATCTGACTTGCCAAAATAGTAGGAGCATTACAATGCAGTAAAGCAATAAGTTCAACTTCTTTTCCCTCCTCTTTTAATTTATCCCTAATCACTTTATAACCATGAACAAAAGCATTTTCTCCCAATGCCTTGTTATTACAAAGTTCGTCAGGACGATCAATAATTTCAGCGCCATGCTTTCTGCCGATTTCTTTTATCTTGTCTGAATCAGTAGAAACATAGACCCTCTCCACGTATTTAGAATTTTTTGCAGCCAGCAAAGGATAAGCCATTAATTCCCTGCCCAAGATTGGAAGAATATTCTTCCCAGGGAAACCCACGCTACCCTCACGGCCGATAAGAAGTGCGACAATCATATTTTTATTAGTTAATTATTATATTATTTATATTAGCGACTTTTATTTGTTTTTTTAAGTTTGGTTATCTCTAAAGCTCTAATGTCGCATCCCCTACAGAGTTCTATCTCATGTGACCTGCTTTTTTGATGAAGCTCCCTTGCATGATTCATAGCTTTACCTTTCCAGGCAGAACGAATACTGTCTCCGTTATTTACGTTTCCCAGCTTTAAAGAATTAAAATAATCACGCTGGCAGAATGCAATCGTGCCATCCCAGGTCACCAGCATTCTCTGCCAAAGATAAGAACAGGCCCAATCATAAGATAAATTATGTTCTTTTGGTGAGTAGTCTCGAAAATCTATAAAGGATATCTCGTCTACTATCTCCTCCCAGAATTTCTTATATTCATTTAAAGTAGGGTCCAATTCTGGCAGAGCGACTGTTTGTATCCTTACAAGCGGTTTCTCGGAATTCATTTCTTTTCTAAGATTAATAAAGTCTTTAATATTTTTCACAACTTTCTCGAAAGATGCGCCAACGCGATACTTTTCATAAACATCAGCTGTGGTTCCCTCAAAAGAAATAGAAATTCTGTCCAATCCCGCCTTAATAATTTTTTCACCAATATCACGAGTCAGTAAAGTTGCATTGGTATTAAAGTAAACATCCATTATCCCTTTGTTCTTAGCATAAGCTATCATTTTAGGTAACGACTTATTCAATAAAGGCTCTCCTCGTTCACAGGAATTTAATTTTATAGCACAAAGTCCATGTTCAGCTCCCTCGTCAATTATTTTCTTGAAAGTATCAAAAGACATAAATCCTTCTTTTCCGCCAATCAACTTGTAGTTAGTCGCACAAAAAGAACAGCGTAAATTGCATACACAAGACGCCTCTATGTCTAAATGAAGCGGGAACTCCCCCACTGTAAAAGTTTTTGGCCATTCCTCCCAATTTTTACGGTATTCTATAAAACGTGTGTCCTTGTTGCGAAAAACGCTTTTCCCTCCTATAGTATGAAAATTTGCATTTACATTAATTTTTGCCATATATTTTATTATAATCAATTTTTAATCGTAGTCAACGGCGCTATTATCTTTATTAATAAAAAAACAGTAGCTACGATTCTACTGTTTTTGTCCTTTTTTATCCCTGAGAAATAAGAACTATTCCTATTATCATCAAAGAAGCGCCGATGAGTCTTAGTTTTATGTTTTTCTCACGGAAGATGAAGTAGCCTAATACCACAGACCATATGGCACTAGTTCTTTTTAATGAGACTATATAAGATACCAATCCTGTGCTTACTGCAATCATTTGACAAATAAGCGTTAGGGCTTCTAATAATCCCATTAGGGCTAATGGCTTAATGTGGCTTCTAAATTCTTCGACTTTCTGTTCTGATTTTTGCATTAAAGGTATTAATATTAATCCTGCCAGACCTTGATAAACAATTAAAAAGGTCATTGGGTTGGAATTTAAGATAGCAACCTTGCTAAGAGTACTGGTAATCGAATAAAGAAAAGCTGTAGCTAATACTAACTTAGTTGCCTTGCTCTTCATTATCGACTTAAAAGGGCCAAGAAATCCTCCCTCTTTATCTAACTGAACTATATAAGCTCCGCCCACTATGATTACTACTCCCAACAATCCGGAAGAATTAGGAAATTCCCCTAGCATTAGATTAGAGACCACTAATAAAAATAACGGGGTGAAAGAGAGAAAAGGAATTACTTGAGAAATGTTGCCTATCTTTAAGGCTTTCATTAATAAAAGAAAACCTCCTACATTCACTACAGCAGCTAATATTGTTGACCACCAGAAAGTGAAATCAGTTACAGCCCAGCCAGACCACAATAACATCAAGACAAAGTACGGCAGAGAAAAAAGAGTAAAACCAA
>DJKW01000009.1:504-94610 GCA_002434805.1 Patescibacteria group bacterium UBA6532 | reverse complement strand
TATTATATCGATGACAGTTGGTGGGACGATCTTACTACAGAGGAGCAGGATACGGTAAAGCGATCTTTTAATTCTCTGACCGAAGAGTTTGAATCTCGAATTTATCCGGTTTTGACCCAAACTTTTGGCAAAGAATGGAGTCCTGGTATTGACAACGATACCCGGATTACTATTCTCATCCATCCCATGCAAGAGTATGCCGGAGGTTACTTTAACAACGGGGATGAATATCCAAAATCTCAAGTTCCAGATTCCAACGAGAGAGAAATGATTTATCTAAACAGTAATCTCATCAATAGTTCTTTAACTAAGAGTTTTTTAGCTCACGAATTCGTTCATTTGATTATTTTCAATCAAAAAGATAGAGAATACGATCTAGCTGAAGAGGTTTGGCTTAATGAAGCCCGAGCCGAATACGCTCCTACTTTTTTGGGATATGACAAAGAATATAATGGTTCTAATCTTCAGAGGCGCGTTCGTGACTTTTTAGATCAACCCTTTGATTCTTTAACTGAATGGCGGAATAACACTCACGATTACGGAGTTATAAATCTCTTCACTCAATATTTAGTTGATCATTACGGTGTGAAAATTTTAGTTGATTCCCTCAAGTTAAAAAAAGTAGGGATTCCATCTTTAAATGAAGCTTTATTGAAAAACGGATTTAATGATGATTTTTCTCAAATTTTTACTAACTGGACTATTGCTGTTTTAGTTAACGATTGCGATCTTGCTGAAAAATATTGTTACTATAATGAGAATCTTCAAAATTTCCGCATCACTCCTTTAATAAACTACCTTCCTTTTATTGGAGAAAGCACACTATCTGTAACCAATACCACTAAAGACTGGGCCGGCAATTGGCATAAGTTCATAGGGGGGAACGGGACCTTAGAAGTTGAATTTCAAGGAAACGAGGAAGCTAATTTTAAGGTTCCATATTTACTTCAGGATTCTTCTGGAGAATATTCCATTGGCTTTTTAGATCTTGGCGAAGATAATAAGGCTAATATTTCTATTTCAGACTTTGGAGAGCAAAACACTTCTTTTACTATTATCCCTCTTTCGCAGACAAAATTCTCGAATTTTACTGAAATTGAACCATCTCGTTCTTTTTTCTGGTCAGCTTCCACTATTGAAGAAGGCTTTATAAAGCCTCAGCCGCCAATTATCACAAAACCAATTTCAGAAATGACAGTTTCTGAACTTTTAGCCAAGATTGCTGAGATTCAAGCTATGATTGTTCAGCTTCAAGTTCAACTGGCAGCATTAAATAATAATCCGGGTCAAATTTCCTGCCAGGCAATAACCGATAATCTCTATTACGGTTTAATGTCAGATAACAGAGTAAAATGTCTCCAGGAGTTCTTGGTTTCCCAGGGTTCTGATATTTATCCTCAAGGGTTAACAACTGGCAATTTCCTTTCTTTGACAAAAACAGCTGTTATTAAATTTCAAGAGAAATATGCAGCTGAAATTTTAACACCTTTGGAACTGGAGCAGGGGACAGGCTTTGTGGGGATTAGCACCCGAGATAAAATTAACGAGCTTTTGAGCCAGTAATTACTTGACACCTAGTTCTTATTTTGTTAATATGAATTCAGTGAGTGTAACCCGCAAGGGTTCCATTCTTTGTCGGCGAAAGACCTCCCTCGAGCGAGGTTTTTTGCTTTAATAAAAGTTTTGTTATATAATCTAATAATATACCTTATTTAAAAGGTGTGTTAAAATAATAAAATAATTAATCAATTTAAATTATGGCAAAAGTTCGCGTATTTTCCACTCAAAGTTGTCCTTATTGTGTAAACTTAAAAGAATTCTTGAAAGAGCATGATATTAAGTTTGAGGATATTGACGTTTCTCAAAACAAAGAAGCTTTAAATGAAATGGTTGAGAAATCAGGACAGATGGGCGTTCCCGTAGTTGATATTGGCGGTAAAATTATTGTCGGATTCGACAAAGAGAAAGTTTCCAATTTATTAAAGATTAAAAGTTAAATTATGATTAAAGTCGCTATCAATGGTTTTGGAAGGATCGGCCGCACATTCTTTAAGCAAGCCTTAGAGAGGCCGGAAGTTGAGATTACAGCTGTTAACGATCTTACCGATGAGGAAAATTTAGCCTATCTTTTAAGATATGATACGGTTTACGGAAAATACGATAAAGAAGTCAGGGATTTAAAAGAAAAGGGCAAGAAGTATTTAGTTGTTGAAGGAAAGAAGATTTTGAGTTTAAGCGAGAAAGATCCGAAAAATCTTCCCTGGCGAAAATTGGGCATAGATGTGGTTGTTGAGTCAACCGGAGTTTTTAATTCAGCTGATAAAGCGGCATTTCATTTAAAAGCTGGAGCAAAAAGAGTGGTTATTTCAGCTCCGGCCAAAGGAGATGTTGAGCATGTTTTGTGCGGGGCAAACGAAGACAGATTATCCAGCCCTTCGCTTGGGGAAATTACCTCAAATGCTTCTTGCACTACTAATGCTGTGGTTCCGGTTGCTGCCGTTTTGATGAAAAATCCCGGAGTTAAAAAAGCTATGCTTAATACTATCCACGGATATACCGTAAGCCAGGCCTTGGTTGACAGCCCTTCTCCTAAAGATTTTAGGAAAGGAAGAGCAGCTGCTCAAAATATTATTCCTTCCCATACCGGAGCTGCGGAAGCGGCCGCTAAATCGCTTCCTTACTATGAAAAGATTTTTGATGCTATCGCTTTAAGGGTTCCTGTAATTTCAGGGTCAATTATTGATTTTACATTTGTATCAAAGAAAAAAACATCAGCCAAAGAAATAAATAATATTTTAAGAAAAGCGGCAAAATCCGACACTTGGAAAGGAACTTTAAAAGTATCTGAAGAACCTTTAGTTTCTTCAGACATTATTGGCGATCCTTCAGCTTCCATTATTGATCTTTCTTTTACTAGGGTTGTTGACGGAGACTTAGTTAAGGTTCTTTCTTGGTATGATAACGAATGGGGTTATTCTCACACCTTATTGGAACATGTTATTTCGGTGGGAAAATTAATTAAAAAGTAGGTTTTCTGGAAACGTTAAGGCCAGCGCCGCTTTAGCGGCGCTTTTGTTTATTTTTTAATACTTGGTATAATAAAACAATGATTAAGAAAAAGAATTTATACTATCCTTTAGATGAAATAAAAAAGAGGGCTTGGGCAAATAACCCCCAAATTTACAGAGAAGCTGCTAAAAATCCGGTTAAGTTTTGGGAAAAGTTAGCCAAAGAGCTTTTTTGGTTCAAATCATGGAAGAAGGGATTTTTGCACAAAGCCCCATATTTTAAATGGTTTCTTGGAGGAAAGATAAACATAACTTCTAATATTTTTGAAAAGAACATATTGGGATTTGAGAAAATTAAGAATAAAGTGGCTCTAATTTGGGAGCCGGAATCTCTAGAGGAAAAACCAACAATTTTAACTTACGGAAATCTTTTTCGGAAAGTAAATAAACTAGCTAACGCTCTTTTGAAATTAGGAGTGAGAAAAGGGGATAGGGTCGGAATTTATCTGCCAATGATCCCCGAGGTTATTATTTCTATGCTTGCTTGCGCCAGAATTGGAGCTGTCCATTCTGTGGTTTTTTCCGCTTTCTCGTCTCAAGCATTAAAGGTAAGGATGGAGGACACTAAAGCCAAAGTTTTAATTACTTCTGACGGATATTACAGAAAAGGGAAGATTATTAATTTAAAGCAAAAAGCCGACCAGGGCATAAAAGGAACCAATGTAAAAAAAGTTGTCGTCGTAAACAGGGCTGGCAATAAAGTGGGGATGAAAAAAAGAAGGGATTTTTGGTGGAAAGATTTAACGGAGAAAGAAAATGACTGGTCTAGACCCAAAGTAATGGATTCAGAAGATCTCTTGTTCATACTCTATACTTCAGGGTCAACCGGGCGTCCAAAGGGTTGCGAACACGTTACCGGAGGCTATGCTGTTCAAGCTTATTGGACAGGCAAGTGGATATTTGACTTAAAAGAGGATGATGTTTTTTGGTCTACGGCTGATATCGGCTGGGTTACAGGACATACATATAGTTGTTATGCTCCCTTACTTAACGGAGCTACTTTCTTAATTTTTGAGGGAGCGCCAAATTGGCCTTTTCCTGACAGGTGGGCTAAAATTATTGAAAAGTACGGAGTGACCACTTTTTATACCGCTCCCACGGCTATTAGAATGTTTGAAAAATTGAGCAAGTCTTTATTAAAAAAATATAGTTTTAATACTTTGCAAATTCTAGGTTCGGTTGGCGAGCCAATCGACGAAACTTCCTGGCTTTGGTATTTTAATGAAATAGGGAAAGGAAAGCTGCCGCTTGTTGATACTTGGTGGCAGACAGAAACCGGAGGAGTTTTAATTACTTCTTTGCCGGGCATGGGTCCCTTTAAACCGGCCTTTACTGGATTGCCGTTTCCAGGAGTGAAAATTGATATTTTAGATGAGAAAGGAAAAAGCCTGCCGGCTGGAAAGCAGGGAGCCCTTGTTATCCTTCCTCCTTTTTCTCCGGGGCTTTTGCGAGGAGTTTATAAGAATCCGAAGAAGTATTTAAAAACTTATTGGACAGAATACAGCAAAAAAGTTTATTTTACAAGCGACACCGCTTATAAAAATAAACAGGGGCTTTTGCGAATTGTCGGCAGGGTGGATGACGTAATTAAGGTGGCTGGCCACCGCCTCACTACCGGTGAACTAGAGAATATCATTACGGCTATCCCTAATATTGCCGAGTCTGCTGTAGTTGGGAAGCCAGATAAAATAAAAGGAGAAGTACCCGTGGCCTTTGTCGTTTTAAAAAAACCAAAGTCCCAAAAGAAAGTTAAAAAAGAGGTTAACAGTCAGGTTCTCCAGGGAATTGGCCCCATTGCTTTAATTAAAGAAGTTTTTATCGTCAGAGATCTTCCTAAAACCAGATCAGGAAAAATCATGAGACGTATTTTAAAGAGATTATTTACCGGCGAAGCTTTGGGCGATCTTTCAACTCTAGCTAATCCAGAAAGCGTTGAAGTTATAAAAAAACAATTAAAAAACAGCTTATGAAGCAAAAATTAGGCCAAAGAGAAAGAGGGTTTACCTTAGTAGAGCTTTTAGTGGTTATAGCGATAATTACTCTTTTGTTCAGCGTCGCCTTTGTTAACATTAGAGATGCCCAATCACAGGCAAGAGACGCTAATGTTAGAGAAAATTTACTTGCCGTTATAAAGATAGCCGAATTTAGCTTGAGTAAAAGCGTTAATGATTACGACGTAGTTTGCAATGATTCAGACAATACTTTAAGCGATGGCGGAGACTTTGGAAGATTGGAATATTCAATTGAAACAAATAATGGACGAAGAACGGTAAATTGTTTTGAGTCCCCAGACAAGAAATCTTATGCTATCTCTTCTCCTTTGTTGTATTTGCCGGGCCACTGGTGCATAGATTCAAGCAGCATTTCAAAATTTATTTCAGATCCTATTTCTACCAGCCAATGCCCTTAATAAAGCCAATCTATGAAAGACAAATCTAAAAAATATATTCTTTGGTTTAAGGATATTTCTTTAAAAGAAGTGCCTTTAGTCGGGGGTAAAAACGCTTCTTTGGGAGAGATGTACCAGCAATTAACTAAAAAGGGAATTAGTATTCCTAACGGCTTTGCTTTAACTTCTAAAGCTTTTTGGCACTATTTAAAAATAAACAAGTCTGATAAAGAGTTAAAGGATATTTTCAGAAATTTTAATCCAAATAGCATTAAAAACTTGAAAGAAACCGGGAAAAAGGCTAGAAGCCTTATTCTAAAAACAGATTTCCCTTCGGATTTAAAAAAAGAGATTTTAAATAATTATAAAATCCTTTCAAAAAAATATGGGAAAGATTTTACAGATGTTGCCGTAAGATCTTCAGCTACGGCCGAAGATATGCCCAATGCCTCTTTTGCCGGCCAATTCGAAACTTTTTTAAATATCAAAGGAGAGGAAGAGCTTTTAACGGCTGTTAAAAAGTGTCTGGCCTCTTTGTTTAACGACAGAGCCATTGCCTATAAAGAAGAAAAAGGATTCTCCCAGCTAAAAATCGCTCTTTCTATAGGAGTTCAGAAAATGATCAGGTCTGACTTGGCTTCTTCCGGGATAATGTTTACCCTGGATACAGAAACCGGCTTTTCTAATGCGGTTTTGATTAATTCAATCTGGGGAATAGGGGAGATGATTGTTAAAGGGGAAATTACTCCAGATGAATTTTATGTTTTTAAACCCACTTTAAAGCAGGGATATCCGTCTATAATATTAAAGAATTTAGGAAGAAAAACTAAAAAATATATTTATCATGAAAAAGGCGGTTTAAGAGAGATGAACGTTCAAAAAAGCCAACAACTGAAATTTAGCATAACTGACAAAGAAATTTTACAATTATCTCGCTGGGCCTGCCTAATTGAGAATCATTATAAGATACCTCAAGATATTGAATGGGCAAAAGACGGAAAAACGGGCCAACTATTTATAGTTCAATCACGGCCAGAAACCGTTCACGCAGTTCAAAAAGGAAGAGTATATGAAGAGTATGAAATAAAAACTAAGAAAAAACCAATTTTAACTGGTATTGCTGTCGGTAATAAAATAGGTACAGGAAGGATTAGGATAATTTCTGATGTTTCCAAGATTGATCAATTTAAAAAAGGAGAGGTTTTGGTCGCTGAGATAACAGATCCTGACTGGGTTCCAGCCATGAGGATAGCTTCAGCCATTATTACTAATGAAGGAGGAAAGACGGCCCATGCTGCCATAGTAAGTCGGGAGCTTGGGATACCGGCCATAGTTGGAACAGAAATTGCTACAAAAATTCTAAAAACAAGACAGACCGTAACTGTTGACTGCACTCAAGGGCTAAAGGGAAGGATTTATTCCGGTCGGGTTCCTTATAAAATTAAAAGGTACGATTTAAAAAAAGTGCCTAAACTTAAGACAAAAATAATGGTAAACGTAGGAGCCCCAGAAATTGCTTTCAAAAATTCTTTTCTGCCAAATGACGGGGTGGGGTTAGCCAGAGAAGAATTTATTATTGCAGAAAAAATTAAAGTTCATCCCTTGGCTTTATACCATTTTAAAAAATTAAAGAATAAAAAGATAAAGCAGAAAATTGAGAAGATTACAGTTGAGCACAAAGACAAAAAGGAATATTTTATAAAAGAATTAGCCGAAGGAGTGGCTCAAATAGCTGCTGCCTTTTGGCCTAAAGAAGTAATAGTTAGGTTTTCTGATTTTAAAACCAATGAATACCGTGGTTTAGTTGGAGGTGAGCTTTTTGAGGGCAAAGAGTCCAATCCAATGTTGGGTTTTCGGGGCGCCTCTCGTTATCTTGATATTCAATTCCAGCCGGCCTTTAAGATGGAGGTTCAAGCCATAAAAAGAGTCAGGGAAGTTTTTGGCCTAAAGAATGTTTCAGTTATGGTTCCCTTTTGCCGGACAATCAAAGAAGGCAAGGCAGTGGCTGACTTGATAAAAAAGTTTGGCTTAAAAAGCAAAGATTTAAGAGTTTACGTGATGTGTGAGATTCCAGCCAATATTGTTTTAGCAGAAGATTTCTTGAAAATCTTTGACGGAATGTCTATTGGAAGCAATGACTTGACTCAATTAATTTTAGGAGTTGACCGGGATAATGCTAAAATAGCTTATATCGGAGACGAAAGAAACGAGGCAGTCAAAGAAATGATAAGAGATGTTATAAAGGTTTGCCGACAAAAGAAAAAGTATATAGGAATTTGCGGCCAAGGTCCTTCAGATTATCCAGATTTTGCCAAGTTTTTAGTTAAAGAGAAAATTGACAGCATTTCTTTAAATTCAGATACCGTAATTAAAACAATTTTAAAATTGGCTAAAAAATAAAACTATGTTTGATATTATTACTTTTGGTTCAGCTACCAGAGACGCTTTCTTTATTTCAAAGAAGTTTTTACTGGCAAGACATAAGAAGTTTACTACTGGTAGGGGACTTTGCTTGTCTTTGGGCTCTAAAATAGAGATTGAAGACGTTTTATTTCGGACAGGAGGCGGAGGAACAAATACGGCAACCACTTTTGCCAATCAGGGATTTAAGACAGCTTTTTGCGGAACAATCGGCAAGGATATTTCGGGACAGATGATTATTAACGAACTAAAAGCATCAAAAATTTATGACGGATTTGTCCGTCAAACCAACTTAAAGCCAACCAGTTATTCGGTAATCCTTACTTCGCCCGGCAAAGACAGAACTATTTTAGCTTATCGAGGAGCTTCCACAGAACTTGCCAAAAAAGATATTTCTTGGAAAAGACTGAAAGCCAAATGGCTGTACTTAGCCCCTCTTTCCGGAAAACTTTGCGGCCTCTTTGAGCACTTGGTTGATTTTGCTTATAAAAATAAGATGAAGGTTGTCGTAAATCCCGGAAAATCCCAGCTTTCTTTAGAAAAAAAGACCTTGAAGAGAATTTTAAAGAAAATTGATATTTTAATTCTCAACCAGGAAGAAGCCTCTCTTCTTACCAATATTCCTTACCAAAAAGAGAGAGAAATCTTCCAGAAGCTGGATGAACTGGTTTCCGGCATTGCCATAATGACTAAAGGGCCGGAAGGCGTAATAGTTTCTGATGGAAAGTTTCTCTATCAAGCAAAACCCGTAAGATCAAAGGTGGTTGAGAGAACGGGAGCTGGAGATTCTTTTGGTTCCGGTTTTGTTTCCAGTTTTATGAAAGAAAAAGATATTGAAAAAGCTATTCAGTTTGGCGTGGCCAATGCTTCATCTTGTCTTAAAGAGTGGGGGGCCAAAGACGGGTTATTGAAAAAAGGCCAGAAATGGACTAAGGTAAAGATTAGAAAAGAGCTCTGTTCAGCCGAAACTAATATTTGCCAAATTAAATAAATGCCAAGCTTAAAGTATTATTTTAAAAAAGCCCGAAAAGAAGGCTTTGCTATTGGGCAGTTTAACGTTTCTAATCTTGAAACCTTGAGAGCTGTAATTTTAGCTGCCCAGAATCTGAAAAGCCCGGTTATCATCGGCACGTCAGAGAGGGAATCTCAATTTTTAGGAATGAGGCAGGCTGTATCTTTAGTGAAGACGTTTAGGAAAGAAACTGGTCTTCCCATATTTTTAAACCTTGATCACGGCAGGTCTTTCAGGTATATTAAAAAAGCGATTGATCTAGGGTATGATACTTGCCATTTTGACGGATCAAAACTAAAGTTAAGAGAAAATATAAAGATTACCAAAAAAGCGGTAAAATATGCCAGAAAAAGAGATATTTTAATTGAAGGGGAAGTGGGATTTGTCTCAGGATCATCAACCCTTTTTACTAAAATTCCTAAGCTGAACAAAGAAGATTTTACAGACCCCCTCAAAGCAAAAAACTTTATCAGGCAGACTCAAGTAGACAGACTTGCTGTTAACGTGGGAACACTTCATGGAATGAGTTCTTCTGGCAGAAATCCCAGAGTTAATTTAAAGCTGTTAAAAGCGATAAAAAAAGCTGTTGGGAATTTCCTTCTTGTCTTGCATGGGGGTTCCGGGGTTTCTGAAAAAGATATAAGGGAAGCAATAAAACTGGGCGTCGTTAAAGTAAACGTTAACACCGAATTGAGAGTAGCTTACTCAAACACCCTAAGGAAGGTATTGAGGGGCAATCCTAAAGAGATGGTTCCGTATAAATACATGCCAAAAGTTATAAAAGCTATTGAAAAAGTCGTCGAAAGAAAAATTAAATTATTTAAAAGCAATAATAAGATTTAATTTATGCCTAAAATTATTTTTGAGCGGGAAAAATGCATAGGTTGTGGTTCTTGCGCCGCTTTGTGTCCCAAATACTGGGAGATGGCAGAAGACGGAAAATCTAACTTAAAAGGTTCAAAAAATAATGAAAAAACCAGTAACGAAGAATTAGAGATAGAGGAATTGGGATGCAATCAAGATGCAGTTGATAGTTGCCCGGTTCAGATAATACACATAAATAAATAATTGCTATGATTTCTTTAACTGCGAAAATTCGTAAAACTATAGGTAAAAAAATAAAAGCCCTTTTAAAAGAAGGTGTTTTGCCAGCTGTCCTTTATGGGCCAGGGATGAAAACAGTTTCGCTTGAAGTTGATTTAAAGGATTTTGAAAAAACCTTTAAAGAAGCTGGACGATCTTCTTTAATCTCGCTGGAGACAGAAGGAAAGAAAGAAAAGAATTTGACCTTAATCCAAAGCGTCCAGCGCCATCCTTTAACAGGAAAGCCGATTCATGTTGACTTTTATCAGCCCAATCTTAAAGAAAAGATTGAAGCAAGAGTACCAATTATTTTAGACGGAGAAGCGCCGGCCGTTAAAGATTTGGGCGGAACCTTGGTGAAAACTATTTCAGAAGTAAATGTTAAAGCTTTACCCCAAAATCTTCCCAAGGAAATAAGGATTAGCGTTGAAGGGTTAAAAACTTTTGAGGACAATATTTTTATTAAAGATTTAAAAACAGGAGAAGGCATAGAGATATTGAAAAAACCAGAAGAGATTGTCGCTATGGTTACTCCTCCAGAAAAAGTAGAGGAAGAATTAGCTAAACCGATTGAAGAGAAAGTTGAAGACGTAGAAAAAGTTGGAGAGAAAAAGGAAGAGGGTGAAAAGGTAGAAAAAGAAGAAGAAGAGAAGAAACCCTCATCTGCTAAAGTTCAAGAAAGTAAGGAAGAAAAATCCAAAGAAGAGAAGGCTAAATAATAGATATATTTTAAACTATGAAGCGTTCTTTGATTATAGGTTTACTATTCTTTTTTCTTTTGGCTTTTAGTTTGCCAAATTTTTTGGTTTTAGCTGAAGTCTCTCCGGTCCAAGAACGCCAGACTTTAGAAGAGGAGTTAAAGCAGCTTGAAGAAGAGATTTCCCAATACAAAAAGAATGTAGAGGAAACACAAAAAGAACGAAAAACCCTCCAAAACAAAATTTATATCCTAGAAAACCAGATTAAAAAATTAGATCTCCAGATTTATCAAAGTAATATTCTTATAGATGATTTAGGAATTCAGATTGAAGACACCAGAGACTCTATTGATAAGACCGCTCTTAAGATTGAAGGATCCAAAGAAAAGTTAGCTAATATTTTAAGAGCGCTTTACGAAGAAGATCAGCGTCCTCTCGTTGAGATATTACTAGCTGAAGGTATTTCTGATTTTTTTGACAATCTTGTAGCCTTGGAAACCTTAAATGTTAAAAATCAAGAGCTTTTAAACCATATTAAGTCTCTTAAGATTACACTAGAAGACCAAAAGCAATCCTTAGACGAAGAAAAAGACGATATGGAAAACTTGGTAGTTGTAAGGATTCTTCAACGACAAGAAAACGAAAAAATTAATGAAGAACAGGAAGAACTTTTAGTAATAACTAAAGGCCAAGAAGCAACATACCAAAAAATCTTAGCTGATACTGAAAAGAAAGCTCAAGAAATTAGATCTCGTATCTTTGACTTAATCGGAGTTCCTGATGCTCCTACTTTTGGAGAAGCTGTTGATATAGCAAAAATTATTTCAGCTCAGACTGGAATTCGCCCAGCATTCCTCTTGGCTGTTTTAAAACAAGAATCAAATATCGGACAAAACGTAGGCCAATGCTATTTAAAAAACACCTCTACTGGAAGCGGTGTTATTATATCGACAGGCAAGTCAGTATCTCGTGTTATGAAACCGAGTCGTGATGTCCAGCCATTCTTGCAGATTATTAAAGATCTTGGAAGAGATCCTTTAAATACCCCGGTTTCATGTCCTATGAGTTATGGGTACGGGGGAGCCATGGGTCCAGCTCAATTCATTCCCTCTACATGGAATATATATAGTTCCAGATTAAGCAGTATTTTGGGGAAGCCTGCCGATCCATGGAGTATAAAAGATGCGTTTTTAGCTTCAGCAATATATCTTGTAGATTTAGGGGCAAATAGAGACGTATATGGAGCTGAGTGGTGCGCTGCTGTCAGTTATTTTTCTGGAAATTGTTCCAGGAAAAACCAGATTAAATATGAGTTTTACGGAGATAACGTAAGAGCTATTGCTAATGGATATGAAAAAGATATTCAGGAATTAGAAAAACTAAAATAGTTTTTGTAATTTAATTTTTAATAAAAAATCCTCGCTAAATTAAACGAGGGTTTTGTATTATTACTCAGCGAACCACTCTTCTGTACTTTGTATCCATTTTCTATATTTCTTTTTTACTTTTTCTAGCGTATTCTCTTCATTTATTTTCAATTGGCAAGCTATTAACATATCAATTGAACCATAAATTTGTGTTATCCATTCTACACCTTCCCAACTTGAAATATCATCTACCATTACTCTTGCTGGAGTTTTAGGGTCTAGCTTTAGAATAAGAAACCCGAAGTTAGAACCATAAATTACCTTAGAAACATCTTCAATAGATAGTTTTATTCCAGTATCTTTTTGAATTAAATCTCTGACCTCAATTGGAAGTATATTTTTCCCCCTTAATTGTGCATACCCAGCTATTTTATTAGTTATTCTAATTACAGTTTTTTCATCAACCAAAGATCCTATTAAGATTTGAATTTGTTGCTTGCTTAGATATTTTCCTGCTTCATGGATTATTTCTTGTTCATTAAAATCATGTAATAGTTTTTTCTTTGGTATATATCCTTCTTTATTCTTTAGTTGTTGTTTAATGTGAGTGCCCGCACTTTCTCTAATAGCCTTAAGAGGATGTCGCCAGGGGATAGGAATTTTCGTTATTTTTTCAAAGTTATGATATGTCTTCCAAAAACTATCTCGGTTTTCTCCAATATCAATATTTAAGTCATCAAGACAATAAACAGATATTTCATAATGGTCTGGAATCCCATTTCTAGCTCCTAAGCCATATATGCTTACTTGAATTTCATCTATTAATTCTTGTTCTATAACAGCTATAGAATTAGTTAAAGCTCTGCCATAATCATTATGGAAATGCCCGGCCAATTCTTTTTTAGTTAACTGTCTAGCAGTTTTAAACATCTTGATGGATTGTTCTGGCGTTAATGCCCCAAAAGTATCTGGTAAACTTATAATAGTTGCTTCTGTTTCATTAACTGCTTTAATTAACTTGGTAAAATTTTCAATAGTATCTTCTTTTCCTTTATATGCAGAAAAGAATTTACTAACATCTTCTAATACTGCTCTTCTGTATTTAAATCCGCATTCTTTTAATAGTGTCATTGATTCAGTTAAACGGTTTATTGTTTCTTCTATACTGATTTCATTTAACTTATTTTTTCTTTGGATTTCAGAGACTGCCAAGTATACAGCACAGCCTTTTACCTCATATTGTTGAGCTGATTCAATATCTGATTTTAATGATCTACATTGAATAATGGCAATACTATTAGATGATTCTTCAATTTCTTTAGTAGCTGATGTAATGTCTGTTAATTTTGCTCCTCTACCTAAAGAAAGTAATGGAAATTCAATTCTTGGTGTACCTAATTCAACTAAATCAAGCCCAATTTCTTTTCTTTCGTTGGTGCTATATGAAATTCCAGGATGGATTTCTCCTTCCCTTAAAGTGGTATCTAAAATATTAAGAGTTTTTGTCAAAGTTCTTCTCCTCTAATATTTATTTAAATTTTACTTTTTGTCAAGGCTGATACTATTTGATCTAGTTCACCATCCATAATTTTTTCAAGATGATGCCAGGATTTTTTAATCCGGTGGTCGGTAATTCTATCCTGGGGGAAGTTGTAAGTTCTGATTTTTTCAGCTCTTTTTGCCCATTTAATTTGGGTTTTTCTTTTACTGGATATTTTATCTGTTTCTTCCATTTCCTTTTTTTCTAAAATTCGGGCTTGAAGAATTTTCATTCCATTTTCTTTATTCTGAAGCTGATTTCTCTCATTTTGGGAAGTAACGACAATATTAGAGGGCAAGTGGGTAATTCTTACTGCTGTTTCTCTTTTATTGACGTGTTGGCCTCCAGGGCCTGAAGCTCGATAAAAATCAACTTTTATATCATCTGGCTTTATTGTAATTTGGGTTTTCTCTGGTTTTGGCAAAACAGCCACAGAAACCGTGGAAGTATGAATTCTTCCGTTTTTTTCCGTGGCAGGGATTCTTTGGACCCGGTGAACCCCGCCCTCATATTGGATTTTTGACCAGACGTCTTTACCGGATAATTCAAAGATTATTTCTTTGTATCCTCCCAGTTTCGTTGGATGGGAATCTAAAGTTTTTTGCTTCCATCCTTGGTTTAAGGCGTATCGCGAGTACATCCTAAAGAGACTAGCTGTAAACAAGCTGGCTTCATCGCCCCCGGTTCCGGCCCGAATTTCAATGATTACTGATTTGGGATTTTGAGATTCATTAATTTTTAGCAGGGATTCCAAATCTTTTTCTAATCCATTTTTTTTATCAGATAGCGTTTTTATTTCTTCTTCAGCCAAAGAGATTAATTCAGCGTCTTCTCTGGCTGACAAAATTGCCTTATTCTCTTCAATTTTGTTTTTAACACTCTGAAGCTCTTCTTCTTTGTCAATAACTTTTTCAAGATAACTCTTTTTCTTTGAAAGTTCCTCGAATTTCTCCCAATCAGAAATGAGCTCAGGATTACTGAGCTCATTAATGATTTTATCGTACTCTTTCTTCATTTTAGCAATGTCTATCATATTAAGATTACTTTTTCTTCTTCTTTTTCTGGCTTCCTTTTTTAGCCAGCCTTTTTCTGAATCTTTCTACTCGTCCCATAGTATCAACCATTTTTTCTTTTCCCGTATAAAATGGATGACATTTAGAGCAAATTTCAACATCAATAAGCTCTTTGGTAGAGCCTATAGTAAAGGTATTTCCGCAAGCGCATTGAACTCTTGCACTTGGGTAATATTTTGGATGAATGTCTTTTTTCATAAAATATGATTTATCCTGCTTTAGTTTAACATATTTTTTTGAAAGTGCAATATTATTAGCTTTTAATATGTTTGATTAAATATTTAAATGTGTTATATTAGAAATTGATTAATTATATATGCCAGAGGAAAAACCAAAGCCAAAAAAATCAGAGAAATCTGATTTTAAAATTAATACTGAAAAAATGACTCAAGCTGGAATTCAGTTTGGGCACAGAACTTCTCGGCTTCACCCCAAAATGAATCCTTATATTCTTGGCGTGAGGAATACCGTTCATCTTATTGACATTGCTAAGACTTCCACAAAATTGAAAGAAGCTCTTAAGTTTATTCAAGACCTTATAGCTGAAAATAAAGTTTTACTTTTAGTTGGGACAAAAATCCAGGTCAAAGATTTAGTCAAGGAGGTGTCAAAAGAGTGCGATCTGCCTTATGTGACCGAGCGTTGGTTGGGAGGGACTATCACAAACTTTGCTTCTATTTCAAAGCGGATTGAATATTTTAAAGAATTGGAAAGGAAAAAGAAGAGCGGGGAGCTGGAAAAGTATACTAAGAAAGAAAGGTCTGAATTTGATAAAGAGATTAAAAAATTAGAAATAAAGTTCGGAGGAATCAAAGGATTGACTAAAGTTCCAGACGCAATTTTTGTTTGTGATATGAAAAAAGACGACCTGGCCATAAAAGAAGCCAAGGTAAAAGGAATAAAGGTGATCGGGATTGCCGATACCAATGTAGATCCTACCTTGGTAGATTATCCAATTCCAGCCAATGACGACGCCGTTTCTTCCGTTAAGTACATTTTAGAAAAGGTAAAAGAAGTCGTCTTAAAAGCGAAAACAAAAAAGTAAGCTTATGGTTACCATTGAACAAATCAAGCAACTAAGGGAGGAAACCGATGTTTCCTTGGCTGAATGCAAAAAAGCACTTAATGAATCTAATGGCGATTTCAAGAAAGCTAAAGAAATTTTAAGGATTAGGGGCCAAAAATTAGCTGAGAAGAAATCAAGCAGGGAGGCAGGACAGGGGATTGTTACTAATTACATTCATCCAAATAATAAGATTGGGGTATTATTGGATTTAAGGTGCGAGTCAGATTTTGTGGCAAGATCTAAAGAGTTTAAAACCTTATCCCATGAATTATGCTTACAGATCGCTGCCATGAAACCTTTGTTTGTAGGAGAAAAAGATATTCCAGAAGACTTTTTGGACGGCGAAAAAAAGATTTATCAAGAGCAATTTAAGGGTTCGGGAAAGCCCCAGAAAATAGTTAATCAAATTATTGATGGCAAGCTTGATAAGTACAAAGGAGGGATTTCTTTGCTTTCTCAGTCTTGGATAAAAGATGAAGCCAAAACTATAAAAGATTTGATTGATGAATATATAAATAAAATAGGGGAAAACATTGTAATCAAAGGATTTACAAGGTACGAAATATGAGTATTATTGATTTAATTTTCGTCATTACTTTATTTATTAGTCTTTTGGGAATGCTGGCCATCTTATTCCGAAAGATTCCAGCTTTAGTCAGCTTGCCCGCAGACCCTTTATTTACCAGAGAATCTTTGTTTCCGGAAATAAAGAATCGGGCAAAGGCTCTGCCTGTTGTAGGAGATTTTTCCTTCGTTGGATTTTTACAAAAAATTCTCTTAAAGCTGAGGATTTTGATTTTAAAAGCTGAAAATCAGACTACTAGCTGGCAGGGAAAATTGCGCAAAGAATCTCAAGATGATTCAGAGAAAGAGAACGACAATTATTGGGAAGAGTTAAGAAAGGCAAAAGACGGCAAATAAACCCTGTTGAAAGTTAGCGCCGACGTAGCTCAGTGGTAGAGCAACTGTTTTGTAAACAGTAGGTCGTTGGTTCGAATCCGACCGTCGGCTCCAGTATTTCTAACGGGGTTGACAGAGATTTATTAAGGTAATATAATTGGAATAGAAAGGTTAAAGATATAAAAAAATATTGGTGCGCATGGTTAAATAAAATTCAACAAAAAAGACATCATAAAGTAGAACCGTGAAGGTATCGAAATATAGTTTGTTGTCTTCACGGTTTTATTTTTTTAAAACCTGTACTTTGAAAATTCATTCTTGTTAAATAATTTCGCTTTTAGCGAAATTTCTACCTCGCGGAATTTAACAAGGCAAGTAATTAGTTCTTTAGAGTTGTCCTGACTAGGTTTTTATTTGAGAGTTTGATCCTGGCTCAGGATGAACGCTGGCGACGTGGATAAGGCATGCAAGTCGTACGGGCACCTTCGGGTGCTAGTGGCAAACGGGTTAGTAACACGTAGATATCAACCCCATTCACGGGCATAATCCGCCGAAAGGCGGACTAATTCCCGATGGTATTACCTTTTTGGTGATTAAAGATACAGAGTAATCTGTGTCGGAATAGGATGAGTCTGCGGCTTATCAGCTTGTTGGTGGGGTAATGGCTCACCAAGGCTATGACGGGTAGGGGGCGCGAGAGCGCGATCCCCAACAAGGGCATTGAGATACGGGCCCTACTCCTACGGGAGGCAGCAGTCGAGAATATTCGACAATGGGCGAAAGCCTGATCGAGTGACGTCGCGTGCGGGAAGAAGGCCTTCGGGTCGTAAACCGCTTTTCTGGAGGAAGAACCTTTTAGGTGACGGTACTCCAGGAATAAGAGGTTGCTAACTCTGTGCCAGCAGCAGCGGTAATACAGAGACCTCAAGCGTTATCCGGATTTATTGGGCGTAAAGAGTCCGTAGGCGGTTAGGAAAGTCTTAGGTTAAATACCCAGGGCTCAACCTTGGGAATGCCTGAGATACTTTTTAACTAGAGGGCGTTATAGGCTGACGGAACGCACGGTGTAGGGGTGAAATCCGTTGATATCGTGCGGAACACCAAAAGCGAAGGCAGTCAGCTGGGACGACCCTGACGCTGAGGGACGAAAGCGTGGGGATCAAAAAGGATTAGATACCCTTGTAGTCCACGCTGTAAACGATGGACACTAGCTGCTTGAAGTGTCGACCCTTCAAGTGGCGAAGCTAACGCGTTAAGTGTCCCGCCTGGGGAGTACGGCGGCAACGCTAAAACTCAAAGGAATAGACGGGGTTTCACACAAGCGGTGGACCATGTGGCTTAATTCGACAATAAGCGAGGAACCTTACCAGGGCTTGACAGACTAGTGAACGTTCACGGAAACGTGGACCTACCCACAAGGACACTAGTTCAGGTGCTGCATGGTTGTCGTCAGCATGTATCTTGAGACGCTCCCTTAAATGGGGTAACATGCGCAACCCTCATCCTGTGTTTTATTTGTCACAGGAAACTGCCCGGGACAACCGGGAGGAAGGTGAGGATGACGCCAAATCAGCATGGCCCTTTGATGCCCTGGGCTGCACACGTGGTACAATGGGACCGACAATGGGTTGCCAAGGCGCAAGCTGGAGCTAATCCCAACAAACGGTCTCACAGTTCGGATCGAGGTCTGCAACTCGACCTCATGAAGCTGGAATCGCTAGTAATCGCCAATCAGCCATGTGGCGATGAATATGTTCCTGAAACTTGTACTCACCGCCCGTCACACCAGAAGAGCTGGCAATACCCGAAGTTCCGAGCAATCGGACCTAAGGTAAGGTCAGTAATGAGGGTGAAGTCGTAACAAGGCACCGGTAGGGGAACCTGTCGGTGGATCATACAATTTACAAATAATTTTGTTATTTGTAGACATTATAGTTGTCGACTGTAGTTGAAATCTGGAATTCGGATTTTAACTACAAGGTGTTGATCTCGACACCTTAAAACGAGATCCAGGACAACTCTAAAGAACCAATATTAACAAAGCTGTTTTGCTTTTACTGCACTAGACTATTCTAGTGCAGTTTTTTTTGATAAACTAGCTTAATAAATGGTAGAATTTAAACAGTTGAACTATATTATGAAGAAGCCATTTTCAATAACTCTGGTACTGATAATAATATTTTTAATCCTTACATTCTCTATTAAGGATTCTTTGGCCAAAGTAGATCTTTCTCTTAAAGTATCTGATATAACTTTTTCTAAGGAAGACCCTTTAGAAGGAGATAAGATTAGAATTTTCGCCAGGATATTTAATGTTGGCGATGTAGACGTTTACGGATTCGTTGTTTTTTTAATCAATGATGAAATAATTACAGACCCTCAACCCATTTCTATTAAGGCCAGTACTTATGACGATGTTTTTATCGACTGGCAAATTAAAGCAGGTATTTATGATGTCCAGGCTAAAATTATTGGAACCAATTTTCAAGACGAGAGTCCGATAGATAACGTAGCTACTCGAGAAAATATTTCGTTGACTTAGATACTGACGGAGACGGCATAGGAAACGTTAAAGATTTAGATGATGACGAAGACGGTCTTTTAGACAGCAAAGAGGTAATTTTAGGAACTGACCCCTTAAATCCAGATAGCGATGGAGATGGAGTGGCTGACAAGGAAGATGTTTTCCCTCTTAATCCAGCTGAAAGCGAAGATAATGACGGCGACAGTATTGGAAATAACGCTGATTTAGATGACGACAATGACGGAGTAGCCGATGAAGTCGAGAAAATTGTTGGCACCGATTCATTTAACAGAGATACTGACGGAGATATGGTTGAAGATGGAGATGACGTCTTTTCTTTAGATTCAACCGAATGGCAAGACACAGATAAAGATGGTTTAGGGAATAATACTGATTTAGATGATGATAATGACGGAATAGCCGATGAGGAAGAGTTGTTTGTTTTTGGAACTGACCCCTTAAGTCCAGATACCGACAATGACGGCCTTTCAGATAAAGAGGAAATAGACCTTGGAACCAATTTTTTAATAGAAGATAGCGATGGAGATGGAGTTATAGATTCAAGAGATAATTTTCCTTTAGATCTAGCCAAAGCCCAGGCTTCAATAGTTGAGGCCGCCGGAATATTAATTCAAAACGAGGGCTTGTCATTAACTAAACTATTAGCAGGATTCGGTTTGGTGTTAGTAATAATTTTAGTGTTATTATTTTTCCGCAAAAGAAAACAAAACTGAGCTGAACCTTGATAAATTGATTTTGAGCCTTTAATTTGCTAATATATTATCGTATGCTAATTCCTAGATATGAAAAATAATGAATATCGTCAGACAATAAACTTTAATCCAATCCGTTTTAAAACCCTCATTAAATATTTAAAACCAAAGAAAGGTGAAAAGATATTAGATATTGGATGTAGCCGGGGTTTTTACGTTAGAGAGATGGAAAAATATACCAAAGAAATAAGAGGAGTTGATATAGACAGAATTTCTTTAAAAAAATCAGTTACCAAAAAAGTAGAGTATAGCGATGCTGCTAGCTTGAACTTTAAAGAGAATACCTTTGATAAAGTTTATTCTCTTCATACTATCGAGCATACTCCTGATTTGACGAAGTTTTTTAAAGAAATAGAAAAAGTTTTAAAGCCAGGTGGAAAAGTTGTAATAGCTTATCCTTACGAGCCTATTTTAGGAATTCAAGCTATCGGGGCTGCCATTGAAATGTATGGAAATCCCTTTATGGCAAGAAAGATACATCTGCATAAAGTAAACCCTAAAAAGATAAAAGAAATTATTAAAAATATGTCTTTTTCGCATATTGAAAGCAAATTAACTTTTAATTTACTTATTTTATTTTACGAATACTTCACAGTTTTGAGAAAAAATAAGTAATTATTGGGCGTGTAGCTCAGAGGTTAGAGCGCGTCTCTGATAAAGACGAGGTCGGAGGTTCGATCCCTCCCACGCCCACCACTAATAAATAAAGTAGAAAGTAAGACATAAAGAGTGGTATAATAAAAGCGATGAACCAGAATATTTTATTCCAATTTGTGGAGTGGTATTTTGTTGATCAGACAAGGTTGATTTTTGGGGCTTTGAAAAATCTCCTTAAGTTTAATTTGAACTATTTTTCAATACCAGAACTCTTGAAAACCTTATTTTCTCCTTGGCGAAGATATAATATTTCCTACGGCCGGGGTTTTGACATAAAGAGGTTTTTTGAAGTTCTTGTTTTTAACGTTCTTTCTAGAGTTTTGGGGGCGATAATGAGAGTTTTCTTGATTATTATCGGGACAGCAATAGAAGTTATTATCTTTTTTTTGGGGATATTAGCCATTTTCTTTTGGCTTTTACTTCCTATTCTTTTGATTCTTGGTTTGGTTTTTGGTCTTAGGCAAATTATTCTTTAACTTATGTTTAAATTTAATTTAAAAAAAGCAGCCATCTATCAGGCCGTAAAATGGGAGAGGTTTCTTTTATTGGGATTAGCCGGGTTCTTTAAAAAGTTATTTTTTACTCTGTTTATTCTTATCCTGGCTTTATTCCTCTACGGCTTCATTACAGGAACATTTGAAACGGAAACTAGCTCATTATTATTGGGCCTTACTGTAATTATCTTAGTTTTGGCTGCGATCTTTTTCCTTGAAAATTCATTTTTTAACAGTAAAATCAAAAAACCAAAGATAAGAGTTAAAATAAGCGAGGCTGTTTTAAAACCAGAAAAATACAACTTGGCTGAATTTTTAAGCTTTGGAGCAGCAAAAGCAGTTGATAAATCTTTAAGGCGAGCTTCCAAAAAAAATATTTCTGAAGTTAGTTCAACCTTCCTTCTTTATTTTCTTTTGGTTGATAATCTGGAACTAAACTTTATTTTTTCAAGAGCAATCCTTGACTTCAAGCAAATCAAGAAATTATTAAAAAAATACTTGGATGGCATTTCTATTTCAACTAAATCAACCAGATCTAAGCTGGTATATTCTAAGAGTTTTCAGAACTCTATCCTAGATTCTTTAAAGAGCGCTTCAAAGAAGGGGAGAGAGAGGATTGAAATTGGAGACCTAATTGTCAGTTTAGCTAAAAATGACGCCTTTTTTAAAAAAATCCTTGTTCAGTCTGACATCAGAGCAGAAGATATTAAAAATTTAGCTTCCTGGCTGGAATTTTTGGAGGGAAAGATTGAGGATAGGAAAAATTGGTGGGAATACAGGAATTTGGTTCGGCGGGGAACAATGGCAAAGGAATGGACGTCAGGTTATACTATTACCCTTGATCAGTTTTCCCTTGATTGGTCAGAAAGGTTAAGACGGAGAGGATTTACAGAGATAATCGGCCATGAAAAAGAATTAGGCCAGATGGAAAGGGTTTTGGCTATATCTGAAATTAACAATGTTTTGTTGGTTGGGGAAGCGGGAACAGGTAGAAAGAGCATTGTAGAAGCCTTGGCTTCTAAAAGTTATTTAGGCCAGAGTTTGCCCGAGGCCAATTACAAGAGAATAGTAGAATTGAATATTTCAAGTTTGCTTGCCAAAATATCTGACCGTCAGGAAGTCGAAGCGATTTTAGATAGAATTTTTCAGGAAGCGGTTTTAGCTGGAAATATTATTTTAGTCATTGATAAATTTCATAATTTTGTGGGCGCTAAAGAAAAACTGGGAACAATTGATATTTCCGGAGTTCTCTCTTCTTATTTGTCTTTACCCCAGTTTCAAATCATTGCCATCACCACTTTTACCGGTCTTCACAAAAACATTGAGCAAAATCCTTCCGTTTTATCTTTATTTGAGAAAGTTGAGATTTCAGAAATATCAGACAAGAACACCTTAATACTTTTAGAGAGCCTGGCTTTACATTTAGAGCAAAAGAATAAAATATTCATTACTTATCCTGCCTTAAGGGACATTGTTTCTTATTGCTCCCGCTTTTTACCAGCCCTTCCTTTTCCAGAGAAAGCCATGGATATTTTAGACGAAGTAGTAGTCTATATTAAAAGTAAAAGAGAAAAAGTAGTTTTACCAAAACATGTAGCTAAAATTATTTCAGATAAAGTCCAAATACCCGTAGGTGAGGTAGATATAAAAGAAAAGGAGGTTTTATTGAATTTAGAAGATTTAATCCACAAGAGGATTATAAACCAGGAAGAAGGAGTGAGGGAGGTTTCTTCTGCCTTAAGAAGGGCAAGAGCAGAAGTTTCTGTTAGATCGGGTCCCATAGGCTCTTTTCTCTTTTTGGGACCCACAGGAGTGGGGAAGACCGAAACCGCAAAAGCTCTGGCTGAAATTTACTTGGGATCTGAGTCTCGAATAATCAGATTGGATATGTCAGAATTCCAGCAGGTAAAAGATATTCCCCGGCTTTTAGGGTCTCCTGGCGAAAAAGGACTTTTAACTACCAAGGTTAGAGAGAACCCTTTTTCTTTAATTTTATTGGATGAAATTGAAAAAGCTCATCCCAATATTTTAAATTTGTTTTTACAGGTTTTAGACGAAGGCCATTTAACCGACGGTCTGGGGAGAAAGGTTGATTTTAAAAATTCAATTATTATTGCCACTTCTAACGCCGGCTATAAGATAATTTTAAAAGCCTTGGAAAATAAAGCTGATTTTTCTCAAATTAAAGAAGAACTTTTAGGTAATCTTTTTGAGCATGGAACTTTCAGGCCGGAATTTATTAATCGATTTGACGCCGTAGTTATCTTTAAGCCATTGAGCAAAGAAAACCTTTTGGATATTTCCCAGTTAATGCTTTTAAAGTTAAGAAAAAATCTTCAGAGAAAAGGAATTGAGTTTGTCATAACCGAGCCTTTAAAAGATAAGATAGTTGAACTGGGTTATAATCCAATCTTTGGGGCAAGAAACATGAAAAGGGTTATCCAAGACAAAATAGAAAATGTTCTGGCTAAAGCTCTTCTTTCCGGCCGATTGAAAAAAGGGGAGAAGGTTGAAGTTGAGCCAGGACAATTTAAATTATTAATTAATGAATAAATGAGGCGCCCAGTCCATCTTATAATTATATTCCTCCTTATTTTATCGATTATCGGAGGACTTTTTTATTATCAATATTGGCAAATTCAAAAGACCAGCGCTATTTTGCCCATAAAGGAGACCAAAATTATTATTAAAGAAAAAGAAGTTCCAGAGGAAGATATTCAGTCAGAAGACCTGACTTTAAAAGCAGAAAATCTTATGACAGAAACAGAACAGCTCATTATTAAAACTCAAGAATTTCTTGAAGCTAAAGAGAGTGAGAAATTATTAATTGAAGAAGCTGTTAAAGAGGCCCAAAATCGTTCAAATGACATAAAGAGTCTTTATATGACTGAGTTTGTTGCCAGTTCTGAAGATTTTACTGCCCGCCAGATCAGAGAAAATATTACCAATATTTTAGAGAAATCAGAACTTAACGGACTAGTGATTGACGTTAAAGAAACATCAGGGCTTTCTCTCCCGTTTTCTTTAAAAACTTTTATCAATAACCTTAAAGAGGATAATGTTTGGGTTATTGCCAGGATTGTTGTTTTTCGGGACTGTTCCTTGATAGAAAATAATTCAGAGTTATACCTTAAAACAAAAGAGGCGGAAATCTGGCGGGATTGGAGCGGTGAATGCTGGTTGGATCCTTCCAGCCTTACAACGCATGATTACCTTATTGAACTTTCTAAAAAAGTAATTGATTTTGGATTTGACGAACTTCAGTTTGATTACATTCGCTTTCCTTCAGACGGAGACTTAGAAGACATTGTTTATCCTTTTTATGACAAGGAGATGAGCAAATCTAAAGTTATTCAAGAGTTTTCTTTAAAGCTTTCTCAAGAGTTAAAGAGTTATCAGCCAGAGATTATTCTTTCTGTTGATCTTTTTGGATACGTGGCTACTCAGTTTAATGCTTTTTCCATTGGCCAAAGGTTGTCTGATTTTTCCGATAACTTTGATTATATTTCTTTTATGCTTTATCCAAGCCATTTTTACGGCGGCTTCATAGTAGAGGAAGATTTAAAACGAGGATTGCCGGCCCTTAATTTTCCTTATCAATCTGAAGACCCAGATCAGGTCGTATCTAACCGTCCCTATGAAATAATTTCTAGATCGATTTTTTCTGCCCTTGATTATCTTTCTTTATTTGAGAGCAAAGCTAAAATTCGTCCTTGGCTCCAAGGTTTTAATTTAAGTTATGATGTGGACCGTGGAATTTTATATAATGCTGAAAAAATCCAAGCTCAGTTTAAAGCAGCCGAGGAATCCGGAGCTTCAGGCTGGATGATTTGGAATTCAGCTAATATTTATTCTGAGAAAATTTTCCAAAAAGAAAAATAACCAATAAACAGCTAATTTAGGCTATTTTTATTAAAACTGGGGATTTCCTGTGGAAAACTCCAGTTTTTTAGTGCTTGACCTATGTTTAGAAGTGGGTTATAAATAAAACATAGTGGGTAATTGTGGATAAGTATGTTAGTAAACCAGCTAATTTGTGGAGAACTTAATTAATCTTATATGTTTATTGGAGAATACATTCATACAATTGATGTTAAAAAAAGACTTGCCATACCATCTAAATTCAGGAAAGACCTTGGGAAAAAAGCAGTTGTTACCCGCGGCATTGATAACTGTCTTGTCGTTTACCCGATCAGAGAATGGGAAAAAGTTGTTAAGAGATTAGAAAATCTGCCATCCAGCCAGATTGATGCCCGCAGTCATGTAAGAATGATATTGTCTGGAGCAATTGACGCAGAGCTGGACAGACTCGGCCGAATTTTAATACCAGACTACCTTAAAAATTATGCAAGCTTAAAAAAGAACGTTGCTGTAATAGGTCTTTCAAATAAAATAGAAGTTTGGGATGAATTGAAGTGGCAGGAATATAAAAAGAAAACTGAGCCGTCAGTAGCTGATAGATCTGAGAAATTAGGAATTTAAAATTACAATTGTGGTTCATATTCCAGTTTTACAAAAAGAAGTTCTTCAATATTTAAATCCAAAACCAAACAAAAACTTTATTGACTGTACGTTTGGCGGCGGAGGACATGCAGATAACGTATTAGAGAGAATTAGCCCCAAAGGCAAAATCTTGGGTATTGATCGAGATTCTGAAATATTAAATGGGGCTGAATTGAAAGACAGAATAATATTTGTTTGCGATAACTTTGTAAATTTAAAAGATATTGTTAAAAAAGAGAAGTTTGGGCCAGTCCAGGGAATCTTATTTGACCTTGGCTATTGCAGCTGGCATTTAGAGAAATCTGAGAGGGGATTTTCTTTTCTGATAAATGAATCCCTGGATATGAGATATGACCCTCAAAGTATTTTGACAGCGGAAAAAATCATAAACTCCTGGCCGGAGAAAGAAATAGAAACGATTTTAAGAGAACTTGGAGAGGAAAGATTTGCCAAGAGAATAGCCAGGGGAATTATAAGCCAGAGAACGGTTAATCCTATAAAAACGACTTTCCAGTTAATAGAAGCTATTAAGAAAGCAGTTCCATTCTGGTATCAGCGTAAAAAAATCCATTTTGCTACTAAAACTTTTCAGGCATTGAGAATTACAGTTAACAATGAGTTAGATAATTTAAAAGAAGCTTTGCCTCAAGCGCTAGAAATCTTAGAACCAGGAGGAAGGCTAGTAGTAATCTCTTTCCATTCTTTAGAGGATAGGATTATTAAAAATTTCTTTAAAAGTCTGGCTAAAGAGGGATCGCTTAAAATATTAACTAAAAAACCCGTAATACCAACCTTAAAAGAGTTAAAGGTTAATCCTCGGTCTAGGTCAGCTAAATTAAGAGCTGCCCAAAAACAGTAACCAATCAATTATGAATAACATTGCCTTAATCTTGAATCCATCTATTGCCTTTAAGCGCTATCTTCCAAAAAAATGGATGTTTAGCTTGAGAACCTTTTGGTTCTTGGGAGCGGGTTTATTAATAACAACCTTAATCTTTTATATTTTTCAAATAAACGAGATCACAAAACTCAGTTATTTTATGGGAAGTTACGAAAAGAGAATATCATCTTTCTCTCAAGATAACGGAAGCTTGGAAGCCAGGCTTTCTAAAACTAATTCTTTAGAGAATATCGAGGCTTTAGTAAATAACTTGAATTTTGAACCAGTAGGAAAGGTAAATTATATTAGGATTCTTGACGATACTATTGTAACTAAGCAATGAAGTATTGGAGAATTAATTTAATTTTAATATTAATATTTATATTTGGAGCGGCCGTTATGGCTCGCTTAATTTTTTTACAAATTATCGATCACGAATTTTATAGCGCTTTAGCCAAGGGTCAACAGAAAGTTTTTGCCAGAGAACTAGGCGACAGAGGAGATATTTTTTCCCAAGACAAAAACGATAATCTTTATAAACTGGCAACCAATAAAGAGTGGTCCTTGGTTTATATTTCTCCAAAAGAACAAAGTTTTTCTCCAAAAGAACTAAAAGAAACTTCAGCCATCTTAGGTCAGATTCTTAACATAAGCGAAGATATTATTTTAGAGAAGTTTAAAAAAGACAGTCTTTATGAGTTAATTAAGACTAAATTAACCGACAAAGAAGTTGATGATTTAGAGGGAGTGAATTTAGCCGGCGTTTACTTAAGAATTGAAACTGGACGTTATTATCCCCAAGAGGACTTTTTATCACAGGTTGTTGGATTTTTAGGCGGAGGGGGGGATGGCCAGTACGGAATAGAAGAATATTGGGATAAGGTTTTAAAAGGGGAAACATTAACCCTTGAAGGAGAAAAAGGACCTGGCGGTTTTTTCTTTTTCAACCAAGAAGCTTCAAGCGGGGCTGATTTAGTTTTAACCATTGATTACAATGTTCAGTATCAGGCAGAAAAGTTATTAAAGAATGCCAAGAAGAATTTAGATATTGAGAGGGGGCAGATTATAGTCATGGATCCGAGTTCAGGAGAGATTATTTCTTTGGCTAATTTCCCTAATTTTGATCCAAACGAATATGAAGACTATGCTCTGAAAGGAAACCTGGAAATTTTCCAAAACGGAGCAATTCAAAAGATTTTTGAGCCGGGATCTGTCTTTAAGGCAATTACAACAGCCGCTGCCCTAAACGAAAATAAAATAGATCATCAGATGACTTACATTGACCAAGGGAAGGTAAAAATTGGAGGTTATACGATTTATAATTACGATGAAAGAGTCTGGGGAGAAAGAACAATGACCGAAGTTTTAGAGAGATCAATTAACACGGGAGCGGTTTTTATCCAGTCAAAGATCGCTCACAGCGTTTTTTTAAATTACATAGAGCGTTTTGGGATTTTTAATAAAACGGGAATTGATCTGCCCGGAGAAGTCTTTTCTCAAAATGAAGAGCTAAAGAAAGGCTATGAAATAAACTTCGCTACCGCTTCTTTCGGCCAAGGTATTGACATGACTCCTTTGGGGTTGGTCAGAGCTTATTCTGTCATTGCTAATGATGGAAAGTTGGTTGTTCCTTATATAGTTGAAAAAATAACCAAAGACGATAAAATAATCGAAACAAATCAACCTCAAATCTCAAAAGAGAGAGTTATTTCTTCAGAAACTTCCTCAAAATTAAGCGCCATGCTGGTTAGCGTGGTTGAAAACGGATTTACTAAGTCAGCCAGAATTCCCGGTTACTATATTGCCGGGAAAACCGGGACATCTCAAATTTCCTGGTCAGCCTTGGGAGTTAAAAAATCGGGATATTCTGAAAAAACCATTCAATCTTTTATCGGATTTTTTCCGGCTTTCAACCCTCAATTCTTAATTTTAGTCAAACTTGATGATCCGGAAACGAAAACAGCTGAATATTCAGCCGTGCCCGTATTTCAGGAATTGGCAAAATATATTATTGATTACTATCAAATACCGCCCGATTATGAATGAAGCCAAACACCCCTTAATTAAACTTATTTTTTATTTAAAAAGGCCTAAAATTGTTATTGTTACAGGCCAAGGATATCAAGAAGCGAGAGAAGCTATTTTTCAGGTTTTAAGCAAGAATATCAAAGGAGTTAAAAAAGTAAAAAATTTATCAGTTTTAGATATTTTTCAAAATAATGTTTTAATTTTTGAATCAGATTTAAAACAGATTGATTTAAAGGATTTAATATATTTTCTCAAAAATTCTATCTTGCCCGTTTTAGTGATTACCCAGGCGGGTGAATTTCATCCAGATAAGGAATTTTTTGCCGGTGACATAAAAGACGTTAAGGAAGCTAGAGAAATAGCTGAACTTTTGCCTTCTCATTCTTTCTTAATTTTAAATTATGACGATGAAACAGTGAGAGAAATAGATATTTTAACCAAAGCCCATTCTTTAAACTTTGGGGTGGGGGCTAGGGTAGATGTTAAGGCAACTGATATTGTCATCAGCCAAAGAGTGGTAGATGGTAAAATCCAGAGGGGTTTGAATTTCAAGGTAAACCATAAAGGAAGCATTGTTCCGGTCTGGTTAAATAATATTTTTGGTAGAAAGCAAATCTATGCTTCTTTGGCAGCAGCCAGCTGTGGTATGGTTATGGATCTGAATTTGATTGATGTTTCCCGAGGACTTAAATCTTATAACAGCATTAAAGGGAAAATGCGTCTTATCAAAGGAGTTAAAAGCAGCTGGATTTTAGATGGTACAGATAATGCAAGTCCTCTTTCTATGGCAGAGTCTCTGGAAGTCTTAAAAAGAATTGAAGCTCCACGAAAGATTGCCGTGATAGGAGATATTTTAGGTATTGGCAAATATACACCATTGAAGCTCACGAATCAATAGGGGAAAGAGTAAGAGCTTCCGCTCATCTGCTTTTTACAATAGGTTCTCGAGCTAAATTCATTGCCAAGGGTGCTTTAGAAAAAGGAATGGAAAAGGAAAAGATATTCCAGTTTGACGATATTTCCGAGGCCATAAAAGCTCTTTATGAAAAAATCCAGGAAGGAGACTTGATTTTAATTGACGGTTCAAAAGAGATTAAAATGGGCAGGATAGTAGAAGAGATAAAGCTTGTAAAATAGCTGCATTTATATTAAAAAGTAATAAATGGGCCCCATCGTCTAGTGGTTCAGGACGCATGGTTCTCAACCATGTAACACCGGTTCAAATCCGGTTGGGGCCGCAAAGCCAAAAAAATCGCCAAGAAGGCGGTTTTTTGATAACTGATAAATATTATATGAACCAGTAGTTGATATTTTTTATTAAGGTGGTAATATGTAAAAAGTGATTCAATGTTCTTTTTCTCCAAGATCAAACACCTGCCTAAATCCCAATATTCCCAAAATTCTGAGATGGAATAATGGCGTGCGAAAAAGAATGCCGGAATTGTGAAAAGATACCTAATTTAGATCATAAAAATCATGACAGAATAGTTTTGGGCTGCGGAGTAGTCATCAATAAAATTCCCAAAAAGAATAAACTTCCCGACGGGGAGTTTATTAAAATCCTCAACCAGAGTAGATCTGATTGAGGAATTTTTAATTATACATTTGCTTTTTTTTAAGAAATTGTTAGAATAATCTTGGTTTCTTTGATAAAAATCAATACGGATAAAAATCGGATCATACTCTCTATAAAAAAATGCGAAAATATGGGGTACGCAATTAAAATTGCTACAATGCTTAAAGATTTTGTTTGGGGGTTTAAAATTAGTGATCTTTCATATGGTTATCTTGCAGGAAGTACGGCAACTACCCAATTAAAACCTTATGGACGGATTTTCGTCGATTTAAATATTCATTGTGGGCCTAATGATATGGCTAATCTAATAACTAAAATTATAGAAGGTAAGCCAGAGATCATTAGCATTTCTGCTTCCAGTGGAATTCAGTCAATTAAACAAGCAGTAGAGAATAGAGGTAGTAGCGAAATCTTTGCTTCTACTATTCCAACATTTCTTAACAAAGAAGAAGTTGAAGAGATTTACGGAGGATCTCTAAGATTAAAAGTTCTTCAATTAACTAGATGGTCTCTTTCAGGTGGAGTTCAAGGAATCACTTGTCCTGGTTCAGAAGTGCAATTTTTAAAAAACCATGAAGAATTTAAAGACAAAGATCTAAAAATCATTGTTTCTGCTGTTAGTTCTTCTAAGCATAAATTAGACAATGATGATCAGTGTAATAGAATAATTCTTTCAGATGCAATCAGAAATGGAGCAGACCATATAGTGGTTGGTCGTGAAGTCTTAGAAAGCAAAGATCCGATAAAAGCAATAAAGAGAATACAAAAGGAAATTAAAGCTGCTAGAAAATATAGTAGTTAAGTAGCTCATCAGAATTAATTTTTGATGGGTTTTTTATTGATTTTTATCCCCAATTTAACCATTGATTTTATCTTAATTTTAGGGTAAAATAGAAGTATAAGATGGATACAAAAAGCCTTAGAAATAAGGCAGAAAAAGAGTTAAAATCAGCTCGAGATTTGAAAGAATTATTTAAGCAATATCTGGGTAAAAAAGGAGAACTTACCCAGATTTTACGTTCCATTAAAAACCTTTAAAAAAAGAAAGAGTTATAAGGAAGATAAAAAATATATGACTCAAAAGAAAAAGCAAAAACAGAAGAAGACTAAGGGAAAAAAGGAAACAACTTACGGAGCTAAGGATATTTACGTATTGGAAGGATTGACTCCGGTCAGGAAAAGACCAGGAATGTATATTGGTTCCACCGGTCTTGAGGGCCTCCATCATTTAATTTGGGAGTGTCTTGACAATGCAATTGACGAAGCAATGATCGGTTACGCTAAGAATATTGAGATAACTATTTTAAAGGATAACAGAGTTAAGGTCGTAGATGACGGCCGGGGCATTCCTGTTGATAAGCATCCCCAAACAAAAAAATCAGCCCTGGAAACAGTGATGACAACCTTGCATGCTGGAGCTAAATTCGGAGGGAAAGCTTACCAGGTATCTGGAGGCCTCCATGGAGTAGGTGTTTCAGTCGTTTGTGCTTTATCAAGTTATTTGAGAGCTGAGATTTGCCGGGACGGGCTTCAATACAGCCAGGAGTATTCTAAGGGCAAGCCAAAAACTAAGGTTAAAAAAATCGGGAAATGCCGGAGATCGGGAACAACCATAATTTTTGAACCAGACGAGGAAATTTTTAAAGAAATTAAATTTGATTCCAAAAAAATTCTAAATCATTTGCGCCAGCAAGCTTATCTAACCCGGGGAATCAGGATAACTTTTTCTGATTTAAGGACTAAAGACGCCAAGACTTTCAGCTTTTATTTTGAAGGGGGGATTAAGTCATACGTAAAATACTTAATCAGAGAATCCACCCCGCGTCATCAGAATATCTTTTACGTAAATTCTGAAAAAGACGATATTGTAGTGGAAACGGCCTTCCAATATACCAATGAAATAGAATATTACGAGGAAAGTTTCGCTAACAATATTTATACGGGAGAAGGAGGAACCCATCTTACAGGATTTAGGGCTTCTTTAACCAGAACCCTAAATGATTATGCAAGGAAAAATAATCTTCTTAAAGAATCAGATGCCAACCTTACTGGCGATGATGTCAGGGATGGATTAACCGCCGTTATTTCCATCAAAGTAAAGGATCCCCAGTTTGAAGGGCAGACTAAGGCAAAACTTGGAAATCCAGAAGTAAGGATGGCTGTGGAATCGGTGATTTCAACAGCTTTGGTTGATTTCCTCGAAAGGAACCCTCAAGACTCCCGAGCCATTGTTGAAAGCTCTATTTTATCTGCTAAAGCGAGAAAGGCAGCCAGATCTGCCAGAGAAACCGTTTTGAGGAAAGGAATCCTGGATGGTTTGGCTTTGCCGGGAAAGCTGGCTGATTGCACCTCTCGTGATCCAAGAGAATCCGAACTTTATATCGTTGAGGGAGAATCGGCTGGAGGATCATCCCGTCAGGCAAGAGACAGGCACTTTCAGGCAATTTTGCCTTTAAGAGGTAAGATTCTTAATGTTGAAAAGGCAAGACTGGACAGAATATTAGGCTCGAAAGAAATCAGGGCTTTAGTTATTGCTTTAGGAACAGCTATTGCCGAGGACTTTAATTTGGAGAAATTAAGATATCACCGGATTATTTTAATGCAGGATGCCGATGTTGACGGTTCTCATATTCGTACCCTGATTTTAACTTTCTTTTATCGTTATTTTAAGCCCATCATTGAACACGGCTACCTTTATATCGCCCAGCCTCCTCTTTACAGGATACAGATCGGAAAGAGAGCAGAATACGCTTATACCGAACAGGATAAATTAGATATTTTGGATGATATTAATAAAGAAAAGAAAAAGAAAAAAGGAAAGAAGGAGGAAGGGGATGAAAAAAAGGTAGCTGGTTTAGTTATCCAGCGCTACAAGGGTTTGGGAGAAATGAACCCCGATCAATTATGGGAAACGACAATGAATCCGGAAAACAGGGTTTTATTGAAGGTTAATATAGAATCAGCCAGGGAGGCTGATAGGATATTTGATATTCTCATGGGCGAAGAAGTATTGCCGAGAAAGCGTTTTATCCAGACCCATGCTAAGAAAGTGAAGAACCTTGACATTTAAGATTGCCTTGGCTAATATAAAAATGAGGCCGACAAAGGCCCGTTTTTAAAACCTTAAATTTATTAAAATGAAAGTTTTCAGTAAAATTATAACCTTCTTAAAAGAAGTTAGATTAGAGATAAGAAAGGTAAATTGGCCGAGCAGAGACGAGACAATTAGATACACCCTAATTGTTGTTGCCATGTCTGTTGTTGTGGCCGTATATTTGGGCGGAGTAGATCTTATTTTTACAACCTTGCTCAATAAATTCATTCTTTAATATGCCAAAGCAACAAATTTCCAAAGAGAGAAATTGGTATGTTATTCATACTTACTCTGGCTACGAGGACGCTGTAGCGAGAAACTTAAAGCAAAGGATCGAATCTTTGAGTATGGAAGATAAAATTTTTGATGTTATCGTCCCTAAAGAGAAAAAGATTAAGATTAAGAACAGTAAAAGAAAAATAGTAGAAGAAAAAATTTATCCGGGCTATGTTCTGGTAGAAATGATCGTTACTGACGATTCCTGGTACGTTGTGAGAAATACCCCTAATGTTACGGGATTTGTCGGAGCGGGCACTACGCCGGTACCCGTTTCCCTTGAAGAGATAGAAACTTTAAAGAAAAGGATGGGGGTTGAAACTCCACAGTACAAAATTGACGTTAAAGCTGGTGATGCCGTAAAGGTTGTTGACGGCCCCTTTAAAGATTTTGACGGGAAGGTTTCAGAAGTAGATGAATCAAGAGGTAAAATAAAGGTATTAGTAAATATGTTCGGAAGGGATACGCCTGTCGAATTAGATTCTTTGCAAATTAAAAAGATTTAATCATATGCCAAAAAAAATTAAAGCTGTTATAAAACTTCAGATACCAGCTTCTAAAGCAACGCCCGCCCCTCCGGTGGGACCGGCTTTAGCTCAACACGGATTGAATATCTCCGAATTCTGCCAGAAATTTAATGACGCTACTAAAAATAACGTTGGTTTTAAAATTCCAGTAGAGATTACGGTTTTTGAAGACAGAACTTATGCTTTTAAATTAAAGCAGCCCCCGGCTTCTGAGCTTTTAAAGAAAGCAGTGGGAATTGAGAAAGGGTCAGGAGAGCCTAATAAGACCAAGGTGGCGAAAATTAGCAAAACCCAGTTAAGAGAAATCGCTAAAAAGAAGCTGGAGGATTTAAATACTACCGATCTTGAACAGGCAATGAAAATAATTGAAGGTACAGCTCGCAATATGGGAATAACCGTTGAATAAATCATATGATTCTTTCAGATAAAGACATTAAAGAATACCTAAAATCTGGCAAAATAAAAATAGAGCCAGAGCCGAATTTAAAGGAACAACTGGGACCTTGTTCTTTAGACTTGCATTTGGGGAACATTTTTAAAACCTTTAAACCCAGCCAGTATCCTTATTTAGACCTCAAAAGAAAAATTGATTTTGAGAAATTCATGGAAGAAGTAGAGATAGAAGATGATGCTCCATTTATTCTCCAGCCAAAAGCATTTATTTTAGCAACAACCAAAGAAGACTTCACCTTGCCTTCAGACCTAATGGCCAGGCTTGACGGGAGAAGCTCTTTGGGCAGGCTTGGAATAGTAGTTCATTCTACCGCTTCCAGATTTGATCCGGGTTGGCAGGGGAATGCCGTAATGGAATTGGGAAATTTGGGAATTATGCCTGTTGTTTTATACTCGGGAATGCGGATTTGCGCTTTAACCTTTGAAACGCTTTCTTCTCCTTGCGAAACTCCTTATTCTAAGAAAGAAGGTCAAAAGTACGCAAACCAAAAATCACCGAGAGCGAGCAGAATTAACCAGGATTTTAAAAAATAATCAGAATGGCAGGGGACCTTAAAAAGTGGCCGCCGCTGGAAGGAAGGTATAAAGTAGGTAATGTGAAATCAGCAGTGGCCGTATGCACTAATGCCACGGTAGCTGGAATTGACCTGGATATGGAAAAAGTTTCAATCATTGGCAAGTGCGTTACAGAAAACATCGGTATTGAAAAAATTATTCAAAACATTGTTTCCAATCCCCACATCAGATTTCTCATTCTTTGCGGGAAGGTTTCAAAAGGACACTTTGTTTCCCAGGCATTTATTTCCCTGAAAAAAAACGGAGTTGATGAAAAAAAGAGGATTATAGGAGCTAAAGGGAATATTCCTTTTTTAAGAAGCGTTAATAAAGACATAATAGAGAGATTTCGTAAACAAGTAGCCCCTATAGATTTAATGCCGGAAGAAAATCCTTCAAGAATAATGGAAAAGGTTAATAGTTATTTAAAACAAAATCCAGGGCCTTTTGACGGAAAACCCATAGAGATTAAAGAAGTAGAAGAGATAGAAGCAAGGTCTTGTCCTGATTTTGTAATTGACCCTAAAGGTTTTTTTGTTATTTCTATCGAGAGGAAGAGAAAGAAAATTATTGCTGAACATTATCAAGATAGTAAGCTAATGAGGAAAATAATCGGAGATTCAGCAGAAGGTATTTCCAAAACAATTGCCAATCTGGATTTAATAGGGGACTTTAAACAGACCAGAGAGCATTCAATGTATTTGGCAAGAGAGCTCCAAAAAGCGGAAATTGCTCTCAAGAATGACCTAGATTACGAACAAGGCAGCGAATTAATTTTAAAAAAAGAATCAGTTAAACAAGATAATGAGTACGACTGGTTTGACTAATTTATGTACGAAACAAAAATAATAGAAGCAAAAAACTTAGGAGAGGCCTGGGAAAAGTCCTGTATTTTAATAATGACAGAGGGGCACGATCGGCACGTCCAGGCTCCAGAATACCAAATTGAAACAAAAGATATCCCGCTTTTAATTAAGGTTTCAGACCCTTTTTCTGAGCCAAGGCTGAGTAATAAAACCAATACCACTAAAGAGTTGGCTGATGAATACGCCAAGAAGTTTTTAGAGGGCTCTGGCAAGGAAAACGAGAACAGCTTTGACTATACTTATTATTCCCGGCTTCGCTGCTATCCGGACTGTAAAGTCAGGGCATTTTTACCGAGCGTAACTGATACTGACGAAGAATTAGCCGAAGAGATTAAAAAGATTTCCCCTGATGGAAAGTGTGTTGTAAAGCGGATAGACCAGGTTGAAAAAGCAATAGGCATTTTAAAGAAAGATCCCACCCGGAGAACAGTAGTAATGCATACTTGGATTCCTTACAGGGATTTAATGAAATTCGGGCCTAAAAGAGAGGATTCTTCTTCACCCTGCGTTTTATTGTTTTATCCTCAGCTGGTTGATGGAAAACTCCATATGTTTGTCGTCATGAAGACTAATGATCTTTATAATGCCTGGCCGGAAAACGCTTACGCTTTTACCGCTCTCCAAAAGTATATGGCAGACGAGCTTTCAGTGGACACGGGAACTTATACTCATTTTTCAGTCAGCATGCATATTTATAAAGATATGTATAAGGAAGTAAGAGAGAAGTTCAGCTTAAAATAGGCAATTTGATTTATGGAGACCAAATTATATATTTGGTCTTTTTTTGTTGTCTTTTGACTAAAATTTTGTTATTTTAAATAAAACATGAAATATTTACCAACTATTGGTTTAGAAATACATATTGAGCTAAAGACGCGCTCTAAGATGTTTTGTTCTTCTTTGAACGATCCTTCAGAGCGACATCCCAATATTAATGTTTGTCCTGTTTGCATGGGGCATCCGGGCACTCTTCCTGTAATCAATGAAGAGGCGATTAAAAAAACAATAAAGACCGGATTGGCCTTAAATTGTAAAATTCCAGAAGACTCAAAGTTTGACAGGAAAAACTACTTTTATCCCGATCTTCCCAAAGGTTATCAGATTTCACAATACGACAAGCCTCTTTGCAAAGGAGGGTTTTTAAACATTGGAGGAAATAAGATAAGCATTACCAGAGTTCACTTAGAAGAGGATACAGGAAGATTGATCCATGAAAAAGATTATTCATTGGTTGACTTTAATCGAGCGGGGATTCCTTTAATGGAGTTAGTGACAGAACCTGATATAAAGTCAGCTAAGGAAGCAAGGAAGTTTAGCCAAAGACTCCAGCTTATTTTAAGATATCTTAAAGTATCTGATGCTGACATGGAAAAAGGGCAGATGAGAGTTGAAGCTAATATTTCTTTAAAAAAAGGGAAGAAGTTGGGAACCAAGGTAGAAATTAAAAACTTGAATTCTTTTCGGGTGGTGGAGAGAGCTTTAGACTATGAGATTGAACGCCAAGGCAAGGTGTTGGCGTCCGGCAAGAAAGTTCTTCACGAAACAAGAGGCTGGAATGACAGAGATGAGGTTACTCTCAGCCAGAGAGAAAAGGAACAAGATCATGATTATCGGTATTTTCCAGAGCCTGATTTGCCTCCCCTAAGCCTAAGCAAAGATTATATTAATAAGATTAAGGCTGAAATTCCCGAACTTCCTCAATCTCGCAGAGAAAGGTTTGCTAGAGAGTATAAGTTGGATGAAAAATCTATTGAGGTTTTTGTCGTAAATAAGAGTTTGGGAGAGTATTTTGAAAAAGTTATTTCAGAATTAAAAAACTGGGTAAAGGCAGTAGAATTAAAAACAAAAATCTCACAAGCTGAAGAAAAAAAGTTGATTAAATTAGCTTCAAACTATATCTTAACTGACCTTCAGGGTTTACTTGTTGGGGCTTTGGGAAAGGATTTTTTGATCACCCCTGAGGATTTTGCTGAATTCATCGCCTTAATTTACGAAGGGAAAATCTCCAGTAAGATTGCAAAACAGGTTCTTTCTGAAATGTTTAAGACCGGAGCTGATCCCAGTCATATTATTAAGGAAAAGAATCTTTCTTTAATAACGAATGAGTCAGAAATTGAGAAGATAGTTAAAGAAGTAATTGTTAAAAATCAAAAAGCAGTTGAGGATTTTAAGAAAGGAAAAGAAAACGCCCTTCAGTTTTTAGTAGGGCAGGTAATGGCTCGCTCTAAAGGTAGAGCTAACCCTGAAAGCGTAAGGCAGATTTTATTAAAGGATTTAAAGTAAGATAAGTAATATGAATAAAGAAATAACAATAGAAGACAAAACCGAGAAAGCTTTAATTAAAGACTTAAATAAAAGAAAAGACATTAAAGCGGAACGTATAAAAAGACTTTTAGCGCTTCCAGATTTAACGAAGAAAAAGAATTCTCCAGTTAAGATTTTAGTTAATCAGATAATAAATCTTCCCAGATTTAAGGATTATGACCTGGTTGATTTCCCCCGTATTGTTACAGTAGAACAATGTTTTGATCTTTTAAATATGCCAAAAGATCATCCCAGCAGGAAAGAAACAGACACTTATTTTTTAGACGATACTCATGTTTTGCGTACTCACACAACTGTTTTCTGGTCTTTCTATTTAAAAAAACCAGAAGTTTTAGAAAGATTAAAAAACAAAGGTCACATAGAGGCTCTCTCTGCGGGAATAGTCTTTAGAAAAGATGAAATTGACAGAAACCATTATCCGGCATTTCATCAAGTGGATGGTTTATATATTTGCAGAAAGGACCAGAAGATTATCCGCCAAAAGGATTTAATTGATGTCTTAGTTGATGTGGCCAAAAGCTTATTCGGCCAAAATATTGAATGGAAAGTAGTTAAAGATAACTTTCCATATACAATAGAAAGTCTTGAAATGGATATAAAGCAAGGAGATGAATGGATGGAGGTGGTTGGATGCGGACTAGTAAACCCAATAGTGATGAAAAAATTTGGGATCGATCCTGAGATTTACAACGGCTGGGCGTTTGGGTTTGGGGTCGAGAGATTAGCTATGGTAAAAATGATGATTTCCGATATTAGAATCTTATGGTCAGATGACCCACGAATTACCAGTCAGTTTAAAGATATAAACAGTAAGTTTAAAGAAATAAGTAAATATCCTGAAACCACAAGAGATATTTCATTTATAATTAATAAGAATATAAATTTAAATAATTATTACGAGATTGTTAGAGACTTTGCGGCTGATTTAATTGAAGAGGTAAAACTTATTGATGAGTATGAAGACGAAGAAAAATTTGGTAAAGATAAAAAATCTTATACATTCCGTATTTCTTATCGTTCATTCGAAAAAACCTTGGCTAATAAAGAAATAAACAAAATCCAAGAATTAATCCGTGAGAAAACAAAGAAAGATTTAAAGGCGATTGTAAGATAATATTGTTTTACTTTAGGTTAGGATTTGAACCGAAACATCGTATGGGGCATAAAAAGGTCGGGCTTAGTTTTATACTATAATCCTGAAATCGTTCTCAAGCTCCTCTTGACAAATATAATATAGTATGCTATACTATATTTAGTGAAGATGAGATAAAATGATCATTAAAACTGAAACGTCGGAATATAAATTTAAAGAAGAAAGAAATATCTTTATTCTCGAAAAAACTAAAATTCTTGATGGCAAGAAATCAGAAATTCCTGTCGGAAAGAAGTTTTATGGGAATAAAATGAAAATCAAAGATGGGCAGCTGCTTCTTATCAGTGACTTACCTAATCAAGATCCGGTCACTGTGGCTAAGACTAGCTCCATTGTTGAAATTATAGGGGCCTGAATGTTTTTAAAGCATGATGACGGTCCACTTTTTTTATTCCCACCACGTTGGCTAGGTGGAAAAAAGTGGTATCAACCAAAAAATCTTCTATAAAAAAATAAGGGTTGCTTTGTTGATTTATTTATTTGCTTTATTTTATTTAGCAAATTAATTTCTTACCTATCTAAAAAATCACTATTTTAGTAATTTTTGTAGTAAAATAAATGATTGATAAAAGTGATTAGCAAAGCGGAAAAGTTTTAGTAGGTAAGTGTATTTAGTTTTACATTAAAATATAGTTCTAAAGTCATCTAGGTTCCGCAACTACTTGTCGCCATTAAGGCGGTTTTTTGATAGAATAAATCTATGAAAGAAAAAATTAGGAAAATATTATTAAAATCATTTAAATATAATTATGGACAATAATGAAATTGAAAACAGATTAGCATTGATAGCTTGTATAGTAACCGTTATTTTGGTTGCTGTATTAGCAATAGCATATAAATTAAAAGTATTTTGGTGGCAATAGCATTGGTGCTATTTTCCTAAACCAAAAAACCCATCGCTGGGCAGTTTTTTAACCCTACAATCTATATTGATAGACTATAGGAAGTGTTTTAATAATTTTTGAGCTTGGTTGTGGTTGGTTATCCAGTGGATTCGTTTATCGCGTTTGAACCAAGTTATTTGACGGCGGGCGTAATGCTCGTCTTTTTTTTGTATTTTTTCGATCATTTCTTTGTAGGTTATTTTCTCTTGAAGGTATTTGGCAATATACCGGTATTCTAGACCAAACTCTTCAAGGCGTTGCCAAGAGAGTCCGGCTTTCTTTAACTTTTTAACTTCAGCTACCATTCCTTGCTTTAATCTCTTAATAAGGCGTTGCTTTATTAATTTTTTAAGCTCAGATGGTGATTTTTTAACCCCGATTATTAAAAGATTAAATTGAGGCGGCAGTTTTTTAAGAGGAGGTATGGGTTTTTTGGTTTTCATTACAATCTCAAGAGCTCTGATTAATCTTCTACGATTATTCTTATCAATACTTTTAACTCTCTTTAAATCGAGTTTTTTGAGTAAGTTGAAAAGGTCTTTTGTCTTTTTCTTTTCTAGTTTAGCTCGAAGAGACCAATCTGGTTTAACTTCAGGTATTATAATTCCATCTACTATTGATTGGATATAGAATCCTGTTCCACCGACCAAAAAAGGAATCTTCTTATTTTTTATAACCTTTTTAATAGATTTTAAAGCTAGTTTTCTGTATTGAGCTACTGTAAATCTTCTTTTAGGGGAAGCAACGCTTAAAAGATGATGGGGGATGCCCATCATTTCTTTTTTGGTTATTTTCCCTGTTCCAATATCCATCCCTTTATAAACTTGTCTTGAGTCAGCTGAAACAACCTCTCCTTTGAATTTTTTGGCTAGTTTCACTGCCAAATCACTCTTCCCAGAAGCTGTTTGGCCTAATATAACAATAAGTTTAGGATTGTTTGCCATATTATTTTATTAGTTCTCCCTTTAGTCCCCATGGTAAAGCTCCCAATATTTTAACCTTTACAAACTTACCAATTAGGTTTTTATTTCCTTTAAACCTTATGCTTTTATAGCTTCTTGTTTTTCCCATTAAGAATGTTTTTTTCTTTTGCTCTATCAGAACTTCTATTTTCTTTCCAATATATTCTTTGTTGTTTTTTAAAGCAGTCTTGCTTAATACTTTAGTTAAGACTAGATCTCTTCTTTCTTTTTCTTTATGAGAAACATTATCTTCCATTTTAGATGATAAAGTACCAAGTCTTGCAGAATATTGGGAGATATAGGCCATATCAAACTTTATTTCTTTAAAAAGCTTTATTGTATTCTCAAACTGTTTTATAGTTTCTCCTGGAAAGCCAACAATAATGTCAGTTGAAAGAGCCATTTTAGGAATACTTTTCCTGATTCTTTTCACCAGGTCTTTGTACATTTTTAAGGTATAAGGGCGTTTCATCTTTTTTAAAATCTTATCATCCCCAGACTGGACAGGAAGATGAATGTATTCTGTTGCTTTTTTAGATTGAGCAATGGTATTGATAAGCTTATTGGAAAAGTCTTTTGGGTGGGGGCTGGTAAATCTAATCCAAAAGTTCCCTGGAATATTATTAATCATTTCCAAGAGCTTTGGAAAATCAATCTTTCCTGAACGGAATGAGTTTACGTTTTCTCCTAAGAGCCAAATCTCCTTATAGTTTCGCTTTATTAAGCTTTCTATCTCACAGATGATTTCTTTTGCTTGTCTGGATACTTCTTTTCCTCTGGTATAGGGAACAACACAATAGCTGCAAAAGTTATTACATCCGGTCGTTATGGGGATATAGGCTCTGAAAGAAGTTTCATATTTTGGCTTAATTTTTAAGTAATGTTTGTTAATAGATGTTTTATTTTTTAAAAAGCCAGGAAGCTTTGATAACTCTTTTATATCTATAATCAAGTCAAATCTTTCTTTAAATTTCCTTTTGTCTTTTTTTAAAACGCATCCAGTTAAGACAGCTTTGATTTTTGGATTTTGGATTTTAAGTTTTGAAATTATTTTAGTTTGGCCCCAAATACGGTCAATGGCTGATTGCCTGATAGAGCAAGAGTTAATCAATATTAAATCAGCTTCTTTCATATCAGAGGCTGGTTTATAGTTATTTTCTTCTAAAATACCTGCAATTCTTTCTGAATCTGATTTATTCATCTGGCATCCGTAGGTTTTTAAAAAGTATTTTGGCATAACTTATCTATTTTATAATAAAATCTTCTTTCTTTCAATTCCGATTTGATTTATTCGGTATAGGAAGTTAAAATGAATTTATAATGATTAATAGGATTTTTAATTCTCAGACAAAAACAATTACTTTTGCTGCTATTTTACTTGGTTTTTCGGCTCTAGGGAGCCGAATTTTAGGATTAATTCGCGATCGGCTTTTAGCCGGTTCTTTTGGAGCAGGTCCTGAATTAGATATTTATTTTGCTGCCTTTAGAATTCCTGATTTTGTTTACGGCATTTTAATTATCGGGGGCATTAGTTCTGTCTTTTTGCCAGTGTTTTCAGAATACTTTAGAAAGGAACAGTCAGAAGGCTGGCAACTGGCAAACAACGTTTTACATGTTTTCTTCGCTTTATTGATTTTGGTCTCCGGAATCTTAATTATCTTTACTCCCTGGATAATAAAGCTTATTGCTCCGGGATTTACAGAGGAACAAAGAGCTTTAACTGTTGTTCTTTCTCGGATTATGTTCCTTAGTCCCATTATATTGGGGTTATCAAGCGTTTTCTCCAGTGTTTTACATTACTTCAATAGATTCTTAATTTACTCTTTAGCTCCTATTTTATACAACATAGGCATTATTCTCGGAATTCTCTTCTTTGTCCCTGTTTTTGGCCTTCTAGGGCTAGCATACGGGGTAATTTTAGGAGCTTTACTGCATCTAATAATCCAAATTCCAGCTGTCTGGATTTCCGGGTTTCGCTGGAGACCTATTTTTAACTTTAAACAAGAAGGACTTATCCAGATTTTCCGGCTGATGATTCCCAGAACCATAGGCCAGGCTTCATATCACATTAATTTAATTGTTATTACAGCCATTGCTTCTACTTTAGCTGCCGGTTCCATTGCTATTTTTAACTTCTCTTACAATCTTCAATACTTTCCAATCGGCCTTATTGGCATCTCTTTTGCTTTAGCTTCTTTTCCAACCTTGTCTCGGGCTTGGGCTGAAGGCAATAAAGAGAAGTTTTTGAGCGATTTTTCCTTGGCTTTCAGGCAGATTCTTTTCTTGGTAATTCCAGCCAGTATTCTAATTTTCTTGCTCAGGGCTCAAATAGTAAGACTTATCTTGGGAACCGGCCAATTCGGCTGGTTGGAGACAAGGCTTACAGCAGCCAGCCTTGGATTGTTTGCCTTGGGAATTTTTGCTGCCAGCCTTATTCCTTTTTTATCTAGGGCTTTTTTCTCTCTTAAAGACACGAAGACCCCGGTTATAATCGGAATGGTTTCTATTTCCTTAAATGTTTTCTTATCTTTATTCTTCGTCTGGATTTTGAGGTTTGAGAATGTTTTCAGTGGCTTTGTTATAAACATATTAAAACTGGAAAGCATTCAAGAGATTGCCGTTATTGGACTGCCTCTGGCTCTTTCTCTTTCAGCCATATTCCAATTCTTTTTACTTTTAATTTTCCTTAAAAAGAAAATTGTTGAAATGAGCTTTATTGAAGTTAAACGATCGTTAATTAAGATTTTTACAGCCAGTCTTTTAATGGCAGTCATTGTTTACTTCCTTTTAAAAATAGCGGCTAATTTTGTAGATATGCAGACATTTTTAGGAGTTCTTCTCCAGAGCTCTTTGGCAGCTTTTATTGGACTTTCAGTTTATTTCATATCTGCTCTGGTCTTAGGATCTCCTGAAATTAAGACAATTTTGTCTTCTATTAAGAAATAATTTAAAATGCAGAACATTCGTAATTTTGTCATTATTTCACACGTAGACCATGGAAAGTCAACTTTAGCTGACCGGCTTTTGGAAATAACAAAAACAATACCTCAAGGGAAAATGAAGCCCCAGTATTTAGACGCAATGGATTTGGAAAGAGAAAGGGGGATTACCATTAAAATGCAGCCCGTAAGGATGAAGTATAAAGGATATATTCTCAATCTAATAGACACTCCAGGACATGTTGATTTTTCTTACGAGGTTTCCAGATCTTTGGCTGCCGTAGAAGGAGCTGTTCTTTTAGTTGACGCTACCAAAGGTATTCAAGCTCAAACACTGGCTAACTTGGAATTAGCCAAAAAGCAAAACTTGGTCATTATACCGGTTATAAATAAAATAGACTTAAGCCAGGCCCAACCAGACCAAACAGCAAGAGACTTAGCTAATATATTAGGAATAGATAAAGCTAAGGTTATAAAGATTTCAGCTAAGCTGGGAACCAACGTTGATAAGATTCTAGAATTAGTTATTAAGAACATACCCGCCCCCAAAATAAATAAAGAAAAACCGTTAAGGGCTTTGATATTTGATTCAGCCTATAATTCCTATAAGGGAATAATAGCTTATGTCAGGGTAATGGAGGGTCAGGTTAAAAATAACGAAAAAATTTATCTCATAGCCGGTAAATCAAACGGACAAATAAAAGAATTAGGTTATTTTACTCCAAAATTAACTGAAAGCGCTTCTTTGGAGTCAGGAGAGATCGGTTACTTGGCTACGGGGATTAAAGAACCAGGAAAGATTAAAGTAGGAGATACTATTACCATCCCAACAGTAGATAATGAAATTAAACTTTTACCAGGTTATACTGAACCGCAACCCGTAGTCTTTGCCAGTTTTTACCCTCAAGATCCGGATCAATACGACGCGCTAAAAGAAGCTTTAGCCAAGTTAAAGCTTAATGACTATGCTTTAACTTTTGAGCCGGAAATGAAAGTTATGCTGGGCAGAGGCTTTCGCTGCGGGTTCTTGGGTTCTTTGCACGCTGAGATTATTTCTGAGCGTTTAAGCAGGGAGTTTGGATTAGAGCTCATTATTTCTCAACCCTCGGTAGTTTACAAGATTATAGATATAAAAAAGAAAGAACACCTTATTTATTCTTCTTCTGACTGGATGGATTTTTCTCAGATTTTAGAGATTAAAGAGCCCTGGGCCAAATTAGAAGTGATAAGCCCGTCAAGCTTTTTAGGTAATTGTTTAAAGGTTTTAGAAAGCGTTGAAGGCCACCAGATTGAGAGAAAATACATAAGCGAGGAGAGACTTATTTTGGTTTATGAAATACCTCTAAGGGAGTTAATAGTTGGTTTTTACGATAATCTTAAAGGAGCGACTCAAGGGTATGCTTCAATGAATTACGAGATTTTAGATTACAGAAAAGGAGATTTAGTTAAGCTGGAAATTTTAATTGCCGGCCAGAAAGAAGAAGCTTTTTCTAAGATTGTTCCCAAAGACAAAGCTTATGAAGAGGGGAGCAAGATAGTTAAAAAACTGAAAACAGCCATGCCTTCCCAGCTTTTTTCCGTTGCTTTGCAAGCAGTAGTTCAAGGGAAGATTATTGCCAGAGAGACAATAAGGGCAAAGGGCAAAGACGTTACAGCTTCCTTGTATGGAGGAGATTACTCACGGAAGAGAAAGCTCTTGGAAAAGCAGAAGAAAGGCAAAAAAGAATTAAAAGTAAAAGGCAAAATAAAAATTCCCCCAAAGACGTTCTTAGAGATGTTTAAAGGTTGATTGATTTCTGTTAGAATAAGGGAGCTATAAGAAACCCGAGCATGCTTAAAATCACTAAGGAAATCAAAAAAACCCAGACTATTTTGAAAATCTTTTTTGATGGTGACATATTGTAATGATAACAAAATTTAAACAATCTAAAAAGGAATCTTTTCAGACAGTCTTTTTTTCCACCATTCTTGTCTTATTGGTTTTAGTAGTCATAGGCTTTGTAATCGTTTCTAATTGGAAAGTAAGCCAGAAACGGGCTGAATTAAATGACAGAATAGAGATTCTCAAAAGTGAAATCCAAGATCTCAAAATAGAGAAAGAAGTATTAGAGGCAAGGGCTTCAGAAAGCTTTGATAATAGTTATTTAGAGAAAGAAGCCAGAGAGCGTTTTAACTTAAAAAAACCCGGAGAGGAAGTGGTAACTATTTTACTCCCAGAAGAGAAAGGGGAGTCAGTAGAGGAAAAAGAAAAAGCCTGGTGGAATATATTTGACTGGTAGGGTGCGGGTATGGTTCAGTGGTAGAACACGACCTTCCCAAGGTTGAGGCACGGGTTCAATTCCCGTTACCCGCTTAATATTATGCCGGAGTAACTCAGAGGCAGAGTAGCTATTTCGTAAATAGCAAGTCGTGGGTTCGATTCCCTCCTCCGGCTCAAATTCTTCTGACGTATTCAGCCCTTTCTGTATTTATTTCAATAATGTCTCCCTCTTTGATGAAAAGGGGGACATTTATTTTAGTTCCTGTTTCTAAGCTGACTACTTTGTTTCCAGATTGAGACCTTTCTCCTTTGACTCCAGGGGGAGCTTCAATAACTTTTAACTGGATTTTTATCGGCAAAGAAATATTAATGATTATGCCATCGAATTCCAGGGCCTCTACCTTTTGGTTGGGCTTTAGGAATCCAATAATAGATAAAATATGTTCTTTATTGAAATGAAAGCGCTTTGAATGATCACCATCTTTAGAGAAGATGAATTTATCGCGGTGGCAATAGATAAACTTAGCTGCAAATTTAGAGATTTCAGCCTCCTCAAAAACATCTCCCTGGTGGAAGTTTCTGGATAATACGTTGCCGGTAATAAGATTTTTGATTTTGGTTTGGATTATCACTCTTCTCTGAGCTTTTTTCATTAAGTTGGATTCCAGAACCTCGTAAGGCTCTTTATCTAAGATAATCCTAACTCCTTTTTTAAGATTAGTGTGTGAAATCATAAACTTATTTAATAATTCTCCATTCTATTTCTGATTTTTTGCCGGCAAATTCCAGCCATTCGTTACTTTCTGTAACAACATACCATTTTCTTTTAGTTTGGCTCCAGACCATAGGATCTCCATGGTAAAAAGGTTTTTTAACTATTTCCTTTGGCTTTAACCTGTCCAGTTCCAGCCACTTTTTAAAAACTGTTTCAATGGCGTAATCTAGATTTCTGGATTTAGCCCAGCTTGCTACCTTATCAATTGCTTCTTTAGCTTTTTCCAGAGAGCCGGCTAGTTCTAAAAGCTGCAAGGCGGGTTTTGTAAATCTTGAATAAACAATTTTTCGTTTCTTTGCGTTTGATTTTAATTCTTTTAAAGAAACATCCTTTGTTTCAAAGTAATGAGTAATAATTGCCCGAATTGCTGTTTTTTCTTTCAGTTCTTCGTAATATTTAATTTTGCCTTTCTTAAAGTATTCCTTAATTTTTCCTGCAATACTTTTACCGACTCCTGGGATCTCCTCCAATCCTTTAAGGCCTTTTTCCTTATAGATTTCTTCAATATCTGTTTTTAGATTTTCTATGCTTTTAGCTGCCTTTTTATAAGCACTTGGCTTGAATGGGGTGCTGTTTATTTCAAGGAGTTTCTGAATATCGTATAATATTTTAGAGATTTGTTGGTTTTTCATTGGTAAATTTATATATTTATAACCCAGTAGGAATATCTATAAAAAGAGTTTTGACTTTTAATTTATTCTTTACTACTTCCATTAAAGCTTTAAGTCCCAAAGTTTCGGTAGCGTAATGGCCGGCGAATATTGCGTTGCACCTTGCATCTTTGGCTAAAGTGTAAACATCAGGACTTTCTCCGCTTAAATACAAATCCACTTCTTTTTCTAACGCCTCGTTAAAGGATGCAGAGCCGCCGCTTCCTGAACAAAGGGCAATTGTTTTAATCTTCTTTTTTCCAAACAAAAGAGAGACGCACTTAGTATTCAGCTTTGAGTTTAGCTTTTTAATAATTTCTTCCGGTCTGACCGGTTTTTTAAATTCTCCTATCCAGCTTATATGTTTATTCTCGTATAACAAGAACTCTTTTTTTATTACAGCTCCCAATAATTTTAACAATTGGGCATTGTTGCCCACTTTGCGATGGCGGTCGAGAGGAAGGTGGCTGGCGTACAAAGAAACCTCTTTTTTAGCTAAAAGGCTGATTCTTTCTTTGTGCCAGTTCCGAAAAGAAGGATTAGTATTTTTCCATAAAATACCGTGGTGGACGACAATTAAATCTCCTCCTTTTTCCAGGGCTTTTTTAAAAGCGTCTTTACCAGCGTTTTCAGCAAAGATAATTTTATTTACCCTGGCTTTTCCTTCTACCTGGAGGCCGTTCCAGGAACGATCTTCTATCTCATCTGTTTTGAGATAGGTGTCTAAGAATTTAACGATATCTTTTAAGTTTTCCATATTCTTTAATTTTAATCCTTTATGTGTTAAAATTCAATTGATTTTTATGAAACACCGAGTTTTTATTGCCATTAATCTTCCCCAAGACATTAAGAAAAGGATTTTTGGCTATCAGGAAAAATGGCCGGAATTGCCAGCAAGATGGACTAAAGAACATAATTTACATATTACCTTGCTTTTCCTTGGCGATATTTCAGACGAAGATCTTGGCGAGGTTTGTAAAATTACTGAAAAAGTAGCTTTAAAACACAAGCCTTTTTCCATTAATTTGAAAAATATTTCTTATGGTCCCCCAAAGAAGATGCCCCCTCGAATGGTTTGGGTCAAAGGAGAAATATCTAAAGATTCGTCTTCCTTAAAGGATGACTTAGAAGACTCGCTAATAGGCGGGGGAGTAAGATTTTCATCTGAAAACAGGGGTTTTTCTCCTCATATAACTTTAGGGAGAATAAGAACTTGGGAGCTGAGGAATATGGAACTAGAAGAAATACCTGAAATTTCAGAAGAAATTAATTTGAATTTTGAAGTAAATTCAATTGAGGTTATGGGAAGTCAATTAAAAAAGGGCGGCCCTGAATACATAGTTTTAGAGTCAGCCCCTTTGGGATAATGAATAAAAAAATACATTTTATCGGTATTGGGGGAATCGGCGTTTCAGCTCTAGCTCAATACTATTTGGCAAAAGGAGACAAAGTTTCTGGCTCTGATTTGGTTTCTTCAGAGATTATAAAATACCTTCAAAGGAAAGGAGCCGAGGTTTTTATTGGAAATCATAAAGCCAAGAATTTATTAAAAGGTGTTGATTTGGTTGTTTACAGCCCGGCAGTAAAAAGAGACAACCTTGAATTGCTAAAAGCTAAAAGCTATAAAATAAAAACTATATCATATCCTCAAGCTTTAGGAGAGCTGACTAAGCAGTATTTTACTATTGCTGTTTCTGGTACCCATGGAAAGAGTACGACAGCTTCCATGATTTCTTTGGTTTTAATTAAAGCGGGGCTTGATCCGACAGTAATAATCGGCACAAAACTCAGAGAGTTTGGCAATTCCAATTTTAGGAAAGGAAAATCCGAGTATTTAGTAATTGAAGCTGACGAGTATGTGGCCTCTTTCTTAAACTATCGCCCCAGAGTTATTGTTTTAACCAATATTGAAAAAGACCACTTGGATTATTATAAGAACTTTGGGAATATCCTTAAAACTTATAAAAAATACATTCATTTTTTACTAGAAACTGGAACCTTAGTTGCTAATAAAGATGATAAAAGGATGTTTCAGTTGCTAGGGGAGATAAAACAGCCGAAATATTTAGAATGGTATTCCTTAAATCAGACAGAAGCAAAGGATTTAAAGAAAATTCTAAAAATACCAGGAGATCATAATATTTCAAATGCCTTGGCTGCTTTAACTCTGGCCAGGGTTTTAGGTATTTCTGACAAAGTGTCTTTTAAAGCCCTTTCAGAATATAAAGGTTCTTGGCGGCGGTTTGAAATAAAGGAATCAACAATTAACAATAAGCAATTAACAGTTATTTCTGACTACGCCCACCATCCGACAGAAATTAAGGCAACTCTTAAAGCAGTTCGAGAGAAGTTTCCAAACAATCAGATTTTGTGTATTTTCCAGCCACATCAGTATCAGAGAACTTTTTATCTTTGGAAGGATTTTTTAAAAGTCTTTCAAGAGGCGCCGATTGATAAGGCTATTATTACTGATATATATGACGTTGCTGGCAGAGAAGAAAAGAAGATTAAAAAAGAAGTCAGCGCTAAAAAACTAGTTAAAGCAATAAATAAACAGAAAGTAATTTATTTGCCTAAAAAAGATATTTTTCCTTATTGTAAAGATTATTTAAATAGGGGAGAAATAGTCATTATTATGGGGGCCGGAGACATATATGAATTAGTTGACCGATTTTCCACTTGACCTAAAAAGCATTAAAAGAGAGAATATAAGCAGAGGTCGAATAAATAATCGTTAATTGTTAATCTATTATTATGTCTTTAACTATAATAATTTTAGCAATAGTGATTATCGGAGTTTCACTCTATTACTTTAAGATAAAAAGGGGATCAGTCCCAGAACAAGGAGACCCAGAGAATGGACCTTTTGTACCTCCATCTCCGCCACCGCCTCCTCCAGTTAAAGAAGAAACGCCTGTTCTTCCTAAAGAGGAAGTTTCTCCTTCTGAAGAGGCAGCACCTCAAGAACCAGAAAAAAAAGAGAGATTTTCGTCACAACCGCCTCCTTATAAAGGGGGAACGCCTCCGGAAGTTCCTAGTCCCTAGTTTTTATTAAAATCACATTAATATTAATATTGTTAATGATAGTTTTGGTTAAGAAAAAAATCCCTGCGCCTTCGGTGTTGGGTTTTTTGGTGGTATAATAAATTAATGAAAAAGAAAATAATCTTTATCGTTATTGACGGTTTAGGTGATAAAACTATTAGGGTTTTAGGAAATAAAACTCCTTTGGAAGCGGCCAAGACTTCTAATTTGGATTCTTTAACTAAAGAAGGTGTTTCTGGTTTAATAAAGCCTTTTTTATTTTCTTCACAAGAAAAACCAGCTTCCGATACCTGCCACTTAGCTTTATTTGGCTACGATCCCAATAAATATTATTTGGGCCGGGGTCCCTATGAAGCAATGGGAATTGGAATTAAATTAAAAAAAGGAGATATAGCTTTGAGGGCTAATTTTGCTACAGTTGATAAGAACTTTAAGGTTTTGGATCGGAGATCAGGAAGAATTGAAAATACTCAGCCTTTAATCAAAAGCTTGGCTAAAACAAGGATTAAAGGGGTTAAGATTATAATTAAGAAATCTTATGGTCATAGAGCGGTCTTAGTTTTAAGGGGCAAGGGTCTTTCTTCTGAGATTAGCAATGGCGATCCAAAAGAAGTGGGGAAGAAGGTAAAAGAAATTTCAGCAAAAGACAATTCCAAAGAAGCTAAGTTAACAGCAAAAGTTTTAAACGAATTTTTAGAAAGAGCCCATCAAATTTTAAAAGGGCATCCCTTAAATAGAGAAAGGGAGAAGCGAGGGCTTTTGCCAGCTAACTACCTTTTAGTTCGGGGAGCTGGCCGATTAAAAAGAACGCCAAGCTTTAAAGAAAGATACGGCTTAAAAGCTTGTTGTATAGCCGGCGGCGGCCTTTACAAAGGAATTGGAAAAATTCTGGGAATGGATTTAATTTTAGTTAAAGGAGCTACCGGGTTTCCCACGACAAACCTCAAAGGGAAGATTTTAGCAGTTAAAAAGTCACTTAAGAAATACGATTTTGTATTTTTACACATTAAAGCTACAGACAGCTTAGCTGAAGACGGAAACTTTCTAGGGAAGAAAAGATTTATTGAAAAGATTGATGTTAACATAAAGACGCTTTTAAATTTAAATAATACTTTAATTGTTGTTACCGGAGATCACGCTACCTGTTCTCAATTAAAAAGCCATTGCTCAGAAACGATTCCTTTATTGATTTATGGCAAGGGGAAAAACGGAGTAGAAAAGTTTTCTGAAAGAGCTTGCCAAAAAGGGAAATTAGGGCAAATAAAGCAGTTGGCTTTGATGAGAGTTGTGTTATCATAGTGTTGAGCCTCGGTGACAGCACTCACTAAAGACTTAGAATTGGAGTCAACTGCCGGGGCTCTTTATAATGGAAAATAATAAAGCAAAAATTATTAAAAAATTCCAAAAAGGTATTTCCTTAAAAAAATATACTACTTTTTTAATTGGCGGGCCAGCTCGCTATTTTTATCTTGCTAAAACAAAAGCTGATTTCATTGAAGCCATAAAATCTGCCAAAGAACTCCAATTACCTTTTTTTATTCTTGGAGGAGGAAGCAACCTTTTGGTTTCAGATAAAGGGTTTTTAGGTTTGGTTATTAAAACCCTTTTTTTAAAGTTCTCTATTCAAAGAGATAAAATTTATGCTGAATCTGGAATACCTCTTTCTTTAATTGTTCAGAAAGTAAAAGGAAAAAAGTTAGGAAACCTTGGTCATCTGGCGGGAATACCAGGGACGCTAGGAGGAGCTATTTATGGTAATGCCGGAACTAAAAAGCTTTCAATGAAGAATATTATTGAAAGAGTTGAAGTTTTTGACTTAAAGGGCAATAAGTTAAAAATTTTCAGAAATAAGGATTGTCATTTTACTTACAGGGAAAGTATTTTTAAAAAGAAGAAAAACTTAATAATTCTTTCTGCAGTTTTAAAATTAAAAAAAGAAAAAAGCAATAAAATAGAGAAAGACTTTAAAAAGCACCTTAATTATCGTAAAAATACCCAACCTCTTAATTTGCCCTCAGCGGGAAGTATTTTTAAAAGTTATCAAGGGAAGATTTTAAAGAAGAATTTATTAAAGGAATTTCCAGAATTAAAAGAGTTTAACAAAAACAAGATGATTCCGGCCGGATATCTGATCGAAAAATGCAATTTAAAGGGAAAAAAATCAGGGGGGGCCAGAATATCTGAAAAACACGCTAATTTTATTGTTAACTTAGGAAAGGCCAAAGCCAAAGACGTTGTTTTTTTAATAAAACTGATAAAAAATAAAGTAAAGAAAAAATTCGGGATTGAACTGGAAACAGAAATTCAGTTTTTAGGATTTTAATTTTTTATTAACAGTTTTTTTATTGACAGCATTCCTTAAATTCTGAATAATAAAGTAATATAAAAAAAATTTCTCTAAAATTAGTGAAAATTGTAATTAAAGCAAAAAATATTGAATTAAATAAATTTCTCCGAGACTTTATTGAAAAGAAAATCGGTCAACTAGAGAAGTTTTCTGATATTTTTCGGGAAGAATATTTTGACGACTATCTTACTAAAAGAAAACCGATAGTGAAGGCTTGGGTGGAAATTAGTAAAACTACCTTACATCACAGAAAAGGACCATTTTTCCGGGCCGAGTGCCAAATGCGCTTTCCTGGTAAAAGTATGAGGTCAGAAGCTCTATCTCATAATTTACGCCTTTCCATTGTTGAAGTGAAGGATGAATTACAAAGGCAGATAAAAAAATATAAAAATAAATCAGCGGCAAAATCAAAAAGGGCTCAAAGAGCAATAAAGAAAGATTTAAAATTATCTCCTTTGGCTCGGTTTTACCGAAAAAGAAGGATTAAAAAGGAGAATTTATAAAAATATGATTCCAACGAAATTTTTTCTTACTAAGGGAGCGGGGGTTCATAAAGAATATCTCCATTCTTTTGAGGTGGCTTTAAGAAGTGCCGGGATTGCTCGATTTAATTTAGTTTCAGTTTCCAGTATTTTACCTCCAGCCTGCAAGAGAATAACCAGAGACAAAGGTTTGGATCTTTTAAGCCCCGGAGAAATAGTTTACGTGGTTTTAGCCAGAAACCAGACTAACGAGCCCAATCGTTTAATCTCTTCCTCAATCGGTTATGCCCTTCCTTCTGGTGATAATGCTTATGGTTATCTTTCAGAGCATCACGGTTTTGGTTTAACGAAAGAAAAAGCCGGGGATTATTCTGAAGATTTGGCAGCTTCCATGCTAGCTTCAACTTTGGGAATAAAATTTAATCCCGAAGATGCTTGGGATTCTCGGCGTCAAGCTTTTATCTTAAGCAAAAAAATTGTTTATACGTCAAATATTACTCAAACAGCCAGGGGAGACAAAAACGGTCTTTGGACCTCAGCGGTAGCAGCTGCCGTTTTTATACCCTAAAACTAAATATGAAGGACCCTTATTTTAAAGAAAAAGTTAAAGCAATTGAAGTAAAGAAAAAGAAAATATCCAAGCTTTTGGATGAAATGGCAGATACCGGCTTTCAGGGAAGAAGGTTGGGAGAGGTAGTTAAGGTTTGGGAGAAGATGATAAAAGACAAAGACTTGACTATTGTTTTTGGTTACGCCGGATCTTTAAGCACTACTGGCCAATGGAAAATAGTTAATTGGCTGATTGAAAACAGGTTCATTGACATTATAGTTTCAACCGGAGCTAATATTTCAGAAGATATTGTTGAAGCAATGGGTAAAAATTATTGGAAGGGAGAAATCCATCCTAACGATATTAAATTGTTTAAGAAAGAGATAAACAGATATTATGATGTTTATGGATATGAACCAGATTACGGAGATATGACTGACCTTATTGTTGACTTCATTAAGACCCTGGATCCAGATTACATTTATTCTTCCAGAGAATTCTTATTATTATTCGGGAAATGGCTGCAAAAAAGAAATGTTAACAGCATTGTAGCTATGGCAGCAAAATACAAGGTTCCTGTTTTCTCACCAGCCCTGGTTGATTCAGCTTATGGCGAAGCTGTTCTTTTGGCAAAAAACGACGGTTTTAATGTGGTTATTGACCAGGTCAAAGATTTCAAAGAATTTACCAAGATAGGTGAAAAGATTAAAAAAACAGGAGTAATTTATATCGGCGGGGGAGTGCCAAAAGATTTTATTCAACTAATGGCTGTTTCTTCTCCCTTACAATACAGTGAAAGGAAAATACCAAAGAGAAAGGATGAAAGCATTCGAGGCAAAGATCCTTATTCTTATTATCCCCATCAATACGCAATTCAAATTACTACGGATGCTCCCCAATGGGGCGGGCTTTCAGGATGCACCTTTGATGAAGCGATTAGTTGGGGAAAAGAATCAGAGACCGGTAAAAATATTCAGTGCTACTGCGATGCTACTATTGCCCTGCCCATTGTAACCCATGCCTTAGAAGAAAGAATAAAGACTAAAAGAAAAATAGTTAATTATTTTAAGAAATGAATAAAAAGGACTACTATCTTCAAACCTGGCCTTTTAATTTCGGGGCGATAAAGAATCAGGATTTTAAAAAATCCAAAGTTGTCATAGTTCCCGTTCCTTATGATATAACTACCAGCTGGAGAGGGGGAACCAGAGAGGGCCCCAGAGCCATTATTAATGCTTCTCGTCAGTTAGACGAGCTCTTTTTTGATGAAGGTAATCCTTTTCCTATTTTTACCTTTGATGAATCAGAATTAAGCTGCGGTCCCGGCAGAGAAGCTATAGACGGCTTAAAAGAGGTGGTTGGAGATATTTTGTCCAAAGATAAATTTCCTTTTCTCTTGGGAGGAGAGCATTCCATTACCCTTGGGGGCGTAGAAGCTCTTAAAGAGAAACATTCTAACTTGTCGGTTTTACAGCTTGATGCTCACCTTGATCTTTTGGATGAATACTGCGGTTCCCGCTATACCCACGCTTGTGTTATGCGCCGGATTCAAGATTTAAAAATTCCTACGGTTCAAGTCGGTATTCGCAGCATAGACCCAGAGACCGAAGACTACATGAAGTCAGGAAAGATTAAGAATATTTTCCAAGCGCCGAAAATCCCGGTTGAAAAAGTTTTAGAGAATTTAACTGAAGACGTTTATTTAACCGTAGATTTGGATGTTTTTGATTCTGGGATTATGCCTTCGGTTGGAACGCCGGTGCCCGGTGGCCTTGGCTGGTACGAAGTTTTGGATTTAATTGAAAAAGTAGCAAAAAAGAAAAACATAGTCGGAGCTGACGTTGTTGAGCTTTGTCCCATTCCCGGCATGGTCGCTCCAGACTTTTTAGCTGCCAAATTGGTTTATAAGATTATAAGCTATACTCTAAAATAGATTTATCGGCCTTCAATTTTAATAGCTTTTTTAAGCTGTTTTTTGTTTACATCATCTCGTTTTTCTCGTATAATAAAATGGAAAAAACAGCAATATGTCTTTTGTCACTAAGATTTTCGGGGATGCCAATAAAAAATACCTAGAGAAACTCCAGCCTCAAATTGAAAAGATTAATAACCTTGAATCAAAATTCAAGGGTTTTTCTAATGAGGAGTTTAAAGCAAGAACCGCTGAATTTAAAGAACGCCTTAAGAAAGGAGAGACATTAAATGCTTTACTGCCCCAAGCTTTTGCCTTAGTAAGGGAAGCGGCCAAGCGAACTTTAAACCAGCGCCATTTTGACGTCCAATTGATAGGAGGAATAGTTTTGCACCAAGGGAAGATTGTTGAGATGAAGACCGGAGAAGGAAAGACCCTGTCTGCTACTTTGCCCGTTTATTTAAACGCTCTTGAAGAAAAAGGAATGCATATTATCACTGTTAATGATTATTTAACAAAAAGAGACGCAGTTTGGATGGGGCAAATATACCACCTGCTCGGGCTCTCTGTTGCTTGCATCGTACATGATGCAGCTTTTATCTATGATCCTAGCCAGCCTCAAAACGGAAAAGAGGACGAGGAGCGAGATTTAATCGGAGGGTTTAAAGTTATTGAGAGCTATTTAAAGCCTGTTCCCAGAAAAGAAGCTTATTTGGCAGATATTACCTACGGCACCAATAATGAATTTGGCTTTGATTACTTGAGAGACAATATGGCTTACGATAAAGAAAATATGGCCCAGAGAGAGTTAAATTTTGCCATAATTGATGAAGTAGACAGTATTTTAATAGACGAGGCGAGAACTCCGCTTATTATTTCAGCTCCAGACGAGGAATCATCTCAAATGTACGGAGAGTTTTCCAGGATAATTCCCCAGCTTTCTCTTGATAAAGATTACGAAATTGACGAAAAAATGAAAGCAGCTACTTTGACGGAACCTGGCATTGAAAAAGTAGAAAAGATTTTAGAAATGGAAGATATCTATCAGGAAAAGGGAATAAAATATTTGCATCATTTAGAACAGGCTTTAAGGTCTCATACGTTATTTAAAAGGGATCGCGATTATCTGGTTAAAGAAGGCCAGGTGATTATTATTGATGAGTTTACAGGAAGATTATTGCCAGGTCGCAGGTATTCCGGCGGTCTTCATCAAGCTATTGAAGCTAAAGAAGGGGTAAGGGTTCAGCCAGAATCCATTACTTTAGCCTCCATCACTTTTCAAAATTATTTCCGGATGTACAAAAAATTAGCCGGGATGACGGGAACCGCCATCACTTCAGGCGAAGAGTTTGACAAGGTTTATGGATTGCAAGCTTTAGCTATTCCCACAAACAAACCAATGATCAGAAAGGATTTAATAGATCAGGTCTATAAGACAGAGAAAGGTAAATTTGAAGCGGTAGTGAGAGAAATCAAAGAAGAGCACAAGAAAGGGCGGCCAATATTAGTCGGAACCACTTCTATAGAAAAAAACGAATATTTAGGGAAACTATTAGAAAGAGACGTGGTTCCCCATCAAATTTTAAATGCCAAGCACCACGAGAAAGAAGGTCAGGTTATTGCTCAGGCTGGAAGGCTAGGAACGGTTACTATTGCCACCAATATGGCAGGTCGTGGAGTTGATATAGTCTTAGGAGGGAATCCGCCGAGCTTAGAGGAAGCAAAAAAGATTAAAGAATTAGGAGGCTTGCACGTTATGGGTACGGAAAGGCACGAAGCGAGAAGAATAGACAATCAATTAAGGGGAAGAACAGGAAGACAGGGAGATCCTGGATCTTCTCAATTCTTTGTTTCCTTAGAAGACAGCTTGATGCGAATTTTCGGAGGAGAGAAAGTAAAATCTTTAATGGAAATGCTGAAGATTCCCGAAGACCAGCCGATTGAAGCTAAGATGATTTCCGGAGCTATTGAATCTGCTCAGTCTAAAATTGAAGGAATGAATTTTGATTTAAGAAAGCACGTTTTAGAATATGACGATGTTTTAAACAAGCACAGAGAAGTAATTTATAGGAAAAGAAGAGAATTTCTATCAGCTTCTCCAGATAGTCTTCGAGAAGATGTTTTAGGAATGATAAAAAAGGCCGGTTTTTCAGAATCAGATTTTAAAGCCAAAGAAAAAGAAATTGGTCCAGATAATATGCAAAAGCTTGAAAGATTCGCTGTTTTAAGAGTCATAGATCTCCTTTGGATGGAGCATTTAGACAGCATGGAACACGTAAGAGATTCTGTTCGTTTGCGAGCTTACGGCCAGAAAGATCCTTTGGTAGAATATAAATCAGAAGGACATAAGATGTTCAAACAGCTTCTGAACACCCTGGAAGTGACCATTGCCAACACAATTTTAAAAGCAAAAACTGCTCCAAAAGAGACGCCTGGTGAAGTTAGAGCCCCCGTTTCCGTTAAAACTTCGGGCGATAAAAAAGTTGGCCGGAACGATCCTTGTCCCTGCGGTTCGGGTAAGAAGTTTAAAAAATGCCATGGGAAATAAAAAGGTCGAAGTTTAATAAAATAAAAGAATAAATTATGACATCTATAGAAACATTAGCCATTATATTTGCACTATTAACCCTGACAAAGTTGATAGTAGTTATTATTGACCCGAAAATATGGATGAAGTTTGTTGTTAATCCAATATACAAAAACACTCTAGTGGCAACGGTTGTTTATGCGATTTTACTTGTTATTGTCGGTTATTATCTTTTGTCTGCTATCTCGATTGTTGAGTTTGGAGCAGTAATGCTCTTTGCCATCTTGTTTATGGGTATTGGTTTTTTGCCTTATTTAAAGACTGTTTTGAAATTAAAAGAAGAAGTGATTGAAATGGGTATAGGTAAAGCCTGGTTATCAGTAATTATCTGGTTAGTTCTAGCTTTGTGGATTTTGTATTCAATATTGATTTAAGAGCATGTTCTTTCTTCCTGCTGGTTGTTTAATATTGGCTCTTTTCATTCTTTTTTTGCCAATTTTCTTTGTATTGGCTATTTTGCAGTTAATTACTTTTGGTTTTGAAACCCTTGGTATTTCTCCAGAAATCACTATTTTGATTTTATTCCTGATGTTAGTCGGATCTCTCGTTAATATTCCTCTTACTAAAAGGAGATTAGTTTATTCTGAGAAGTCCAACTTTTTTGGTTTCTTTAAGGAAACTAAAATAAGCGGGGAGGGGATTTTCATAAATTTAGGAGGAGGAGTTATTCCTTTTTTACTTTCAATTTATTTCTTGAGTAAAGTTCCTTTAGAGCCAGTACTAATAGCTGCCATTCTCATGATTGTAGTTTGTAATTTTTATTCCAGGGTTGTTCCAGGCCGCGGAATCAGCATTCCTTTACTTATTCCTCCTGTTTTTTCGGTTTTCTTCGCTTTGATTTTAAGCCCTCAATTTGTCGCCCCTACTGCCTTTATTTCTGGAGTTTTTGGAATTTTAATTGGAGCTGATATTTTAAATTTAAGAAAAGTTCAAAGATTAAGCCCGAGCTTTCTTTCTATTGGCGGAGCTGGAGTTTTTGATGGAATATTTTTAGTTGGAATAGTTTCTGCCATTTTAGCTGGAATTTTATAAAGTTTTAAGTTAAGATAGATTAATGCCTAAAAAGAAGCTTTATACCACAATAATTTTAATTTTCGTTCTTGCCTTTTTTACTTTCAATTTAAGCTACCCTAAATATTTTAATCGAGGAATTGATTTTTTAAATACTAAGGTTGGTTTTAGTTTTCCCCATTTTTGGGATATTCCTTTTAGATTAGGATTAGATCTCCAGGGAGGCGCCCATCTCTTATATGAAGCTGATCTTTCTCAAATTGAGAAAGATGAATATGGTTCAGCTATGGAGGGATTAAGAGACGTTATTGAGAGAAGAGTTAATCTTTTTGGCGTCCAAGAGCCCATAATTCAGGTTCAGGAACAATCAGGACATCACCGTTTAATCGTTGAACTGGCTGGAGTTGAAAATCTTAGTCAGGCTATTGAGATGATTGGCCAAACACCGTTTTTGGAGTTTAAAGAACAAAGGCCAGAAGAAGAAACGGAAAAAATATTAGAGAAACAAAAGGAATTGGAAGGGAAGACATTTGAGGAGATTCAGGAAGTGGAGGGCTGGCAATTAGCTTTTGAGGATCCCTATTTTATGTCAACCCAGCTTAGCGGCAGGTATTTGGATAAAGCAGAATTGGCTTTTGATCAAACTACTTACCAACCACAGATTTCGCTTCAATTTAATGACGAGGGTTCTGAAATCTTTAAAAACTTAACTTCTAGAAATATTGGTAAACCCTTAGCAATTTATATCGACCAAGTTATTATTTCAGCTCCAACGGTTCATGAAGAAATTTCCGGTGGAAGAGCCCAAATTACTGGAAATTTTACTATTGAAGAATCTAAAAAATTAGTTAGAGATCTTAATGCCGGAGCATTGCCAGTACCCATAGAATTAATTTCCCAGCAGCAGGTTGGTCCAACATTGGGAGCTGTTTCTTTGGAAAAATCTTTAAAAGCAGGAATGATAGGTCTTTTGGCCGTAATTTTATTTATGGTATTCTTTTACAGATTACCCGGTATTTTAGCCGCTCTTTCTCTTGGAATATACGTTGCTTTAATTTTAAATTTATTTAAGATTATTCCTGTTACTCTAACCTTAGCTGGAATAGGAGGTTTCATTTTATCCATTGGCATGGCTATTGATGCTAATATTTTGATTTTTGCCAGGCTCAGAGAAGAATTAAAAGAAGAAAAGAGCTTTTCAATGGCTCTGGAAGAAGGGTTTAAAAGAGCCTGGCCTTCCATTCGAGACGGTAATTTAACCACTTTGATAGTTGCTTTGATTTTATTCAGCTTTGGGACCAGTTTTATTAAAGGCTTTGCTTTAACTTTGAGTATTGGTATCATAATTAGTATGTTTTCTGCAATCTTTATTACCCAAAACTTTTTAAGATATTTTGAGGGCACAAAATTAGAAAAAATAACTTGGCTTTGGAAATAAAATTAATAACAAAAAACTTATGAAAAAATATTTTTTTACATCAGAATCAGTAACCGAAGGGCATCCAGACAAAGTGGCTGATCAAATTTCAGACGGAATTTATGACGAAATGTTAAAACAGGATCCTGATACACATGCTGGAATAGAATGCTTTTGCACTACCGGTTTGGTTTTAGTCGGCGGGGAAGCAAGAACAAAAGCATACGTTGATATACAAAAAACAGTAAGAAATATCCTTAGAAAAATAGGATATGACAAGCAGGAATATGGTTTTTGCGCAGAGGACGTTGGTGTTGTTGTTACTTTGCACGAACAGTCTCCAGATATTGCTCAAGGCGTTGATGAAGGGGAAGGAGCGTTTAAAGAACAAGGAGCCGGTGATCAGGGCTTAATGTTTGGCTATGCCACAAATGAAACTCCTGAACTCATGCCTTTACCGTTAGTTCTTGCTCATAAATTAACAATGAAGCTTGCTGAAGTAAGAAAGAACAAAACTTTGCCGTATTTAAGGCCTGATGGAAAATCACAGGTTACTATAGAATATGAAAATGGAAAAGCAAAAAGAGTAGAAGCTATTGTTATTGCCGTTCATCATTCAATTGACGTCAGTCTTGAACAACTTCGGGAAGAGATAAAAGAACATGTTATAAAGCCGGTGGTCGGAAACTTCGCTGATGAGAATACGAAATATTTTATTAATGCAACAGGGAAATTTATCCTCGGCGGACCGCCAGCTGATGCTGGTTTAACCGGCAGAAAAATCATTGTTGACACTTATGGCGGGCACGGAGCTCACGGCGGAGGGGCTTTTTCAGGGAAATGCGTTACCAAAGTCGATAGATCAGGGGCCTACATGGTAAGATATGTCGCCAAGAATATAGTGGCGGCTAAACTTGCAGATAAATGTGAAATACAGGTAGCTTATGCAATTGGGGTTGCCCAGCCCGTATCAATTCTTATTGATACAAAAGGCACAGGAAAGATTCCAGACGAGGAAATCTCAGAAATTATTAAAAAAGTATTTGATTTTAAGCCAAAAGAAATTATAGAACACTTAAATTTAAAGCGCCCAATATATATGAAGACTGCAGCTTACGGCCATTTTGGCAGAAACGATCCTGATTTCACCTGGGAGAAAATCGATAAGGTAGAAGAAATATTAAAGCATGTACGTTAATTTTCTCAGATACCGTAAAATTTACTATATCTTTTCTGGAATTTTAATCGGAGGAAGTATTCTTTCTTTGATAGTTTTTGGTTTAAATTTTGGAATTGAGTTTACCGGAGGAAGCCTTTTAGAACTAGAATACATAGAAGCCAGACCCAGTAACCAGGATATCAACCAGTCTCTTTCTGATCTTGATTTGGGTTCTCTTTCCACTCAGCCCACCGATGAAAAAGGAGTCATTCTTAGAATGAGAGATATAGACGAGAAAACCCATCAAGAAGTTATTCAGAAATTAAGTAAAGACGGAGAAATTGCAATAGAAGAAAAAAGATTTGAGTCAATTGGTCCGGTAGTAGGCCAAGAGTTAAAAGATAAAATAAAAGTAGTTATTGTTGTAGCTCTTATCTCAATCGTTTTGTATATTGCCTTTGCTTTTCGAAAAGTTCAAAGACCAGTAAGTTCTTTTAGGTATGGAATCGTTACTTTAATTGCTCTTTTTCACGATGTTTTGATACCCTTAGGAGTATTGTCAATCCTTGGAAGATATTACGACTTTCAGGTTACGATTCCTCTTATTGCCGCTCTTTTAGCTATCCTCGGATATTCGGTAAACGACACCGTAATAGTCTTTGACAGGATTAGAGAAAATTTATTAAAGAGGGTCGGGGTTTCTTTTGAAGATACAGTAAACAAATCTCTCAATCAGACTTTAAGCCGGTCAATTAACACTTCTTTCACTACCTTATTAGTAGTTTTCGCTATTTTCTTTTTCGGCGGCTATACTCTTAAAGATTTTTCCTTAATCATGATTATCGGCATTTCAGCCGGAGCTTATTCTTCAATTTTTATAGCTAGTCCTCTTTTAGTAAGTTGGCATCAAAAAAGCATTTAATATGGGTTGACTAATTTCCTTGAATGTGCTATTCTTTAATAGAATAAAAGAATAATTATATATGAGAAATTATCAAACAATTTGCCGCAACCTATTTAAGGATTTAGACTCTAGAACAAAAGATGTTTTAGAGAAACGTTTCGGTTTGGCCGGTTCAGATAAGAGAACCTTGGAATCCATTGGTAAAGATTATGGAATTACCAGGGAAAGAGCGCGTCAGATTGAAGAAGTCGGTCTTAATAAAATAGAAGATATTTCTAAAAATAAATTAGGAGGTGTTTTTCAAGAATTTTCTCGTTATTTAAAAAAGCAGGGCGGTTTAAAAAAAGAAGATTTATTGCTGGCTGAATTTGGCGGCCAAAAACTTCAAAATGAAGTATTTTTAATCTTGGCGCTTAGCAGACAATTTAAAAGATATCCTGAAACTAAAGATTTTTATCCTTTTTGGATAATTGATAAAGATTCTATGAAGAAAGCCAAGGTTTTAATTTCTTCTTTTATTAAAGAACTCAAACAGACAAGAAAACCTAAGTCTCCTTCAAATAACATTTCTTATATTGAGATCTCAAAAGACATAATGAAAGGACCTCAGGGTTTTTACGGTTTAAAAGAATGGCCGGAAATTAACTTAAGGTTTGTTAAAGACAAAGCTTATTTGGTTTTTACAAAAGAGAAAAAACCTCTTCATTTCACTAAGGTTGCTGAATTAATAAAAGATTTAAACTTCTCTGAAAGAGAAAAGAGCGGCAGCCAGGCCCAAACCATTCACAATGAGCTAATTAAAGATTCGAGATTTGTTTTAGTCGGCCGCGGCCTCTATGCTTTGAAAGAATGGGGATATACGCCCGGTATCGTAAAAGAAGTTATTTCTAAAACCTTGAAAGAATCAGCAAAACCTTTGTCAAAAAAAGAGATTATTGGCAAGGTTCTTTTGCAGCGCCAAGTAAAGAGAAATACAATTTTGTTAAATTTACAAGATAAAAACTACTTTTTAAAAGATTCTAAAGACAGATATACGATAAAAGAAGCTTAAACTATATCTTAAAGGTTTTGAGCTTTTAGAATCCCGAAATGCCACAAGAACTGCTTTTAAATTCAAATAATGTTTTGGTCATTTTAAGTAATTGGTGGTGGATAGCACTTCCTTTCCTTTTATATAGGCCTTTTTTCTTTTTGTGGAGATGGTGGAGATTTGAATTATGGATTTCCAAGCAAAAATTTGTAGTGCTGGAAATTACAATACCAAAAGAAATTTTAAAGCCTGTTAAGGCAATGGAGCAGGTTTTTTCCGCCTTTTGGGGCAATGTTTACGATCCAGCAGACTGGTGGGAGCATTGGATTGACGGAAAAACTCTTCTTAGCATATCCTTTGAGATAGTGAGTATTGATGGTAAACCCCACTTTTTTTTAAGATTCCCTGAAAGAAGCCGATCTGCAATTGAATCCTCTATTTTTGCCCAATATCCTGATGCTGAAATTTCAGAAGTTGATGATTATACAAAGTATGTGCCCCAAGACATACCGAATAAAAACTGGAGCATGTGGGCCACAGATTATCAATTATCCAAAAATGATGTTTATCCGATCAAAGTCTATTCAAAGTTTTTTGAAGAAAAACCAGACGCACCCAAAGAAGAAAAAAGAATAGACCCTCTTTCTACTCTTTTAGAGGGAATGGGGAAACTTGGTCCTGGAGAACAGCTTTGGGTTCAAATCATGGCAGGACCAATTACAGACAGTAAAAATCCGCAAGAAGGACTGCCTTATACTGCTAAAGGAAGAGCAGTAGCCGATAAATTAGCTAAGAGGCCGGATGAATCAAAAGGAAAATCAATAATTCAACAGATCGCCGAAGTATTAATTAGCGGGAAAACAGCCGAAGAAACCGAAGAGAAAAAACCAATGGATATTATGCCGCCTGAAATGAGGCTTACTCCGGGAGAAAGGGATATTGTCGCTGGGGTAGAACAAAAAATTAGCAGGCTGATGTTTAATTGCAGTATCAGGTTTGTTTATTTAGCAAAAAAAGAAGTTTACCAGGGAGCAGTTAAAACTATTCCTTTTGGTTTTTTCCAGCAATTCGCTACAGCTGACCTCAATGCTTTAAGGCCCTGGTCAAATACCATAACAAAAATTAAAAAACACTGGTTTTTACCTTTAAATCTTATTATACCCAGAAGATTATATTTAAGGAAAAGGAAGTTATTTAAACGCTATATAAGCAGAGTTCCTCCTTTATTTCCTCGCCCTGGCGGAACATTTACCTTAAACATAGAGGAGTTAGCTACAATATTTCATTTCCCGGGTCGAGATGTTGCTTCAGCTCCATTTATTTCTCGAGTTAAATCTAAAAAAGGAGGTTCTCCTCCTGGTTTACCTGTAGAATAATTATGAATGAAAATATAAATTTTTTTGGCGAGACCACTTTTCGGAATGCTAATAAAAAATTTGGCATAAAGACCGACGATAGGCGTCGGCATATTTATGTTGTGGGAAAAACCGGCATGGGAAAGACAGTAATGCTTAAAAACATGGCAATCCAAGATATTCAGCAAGGAAAGGGCATTGGTTTTGTTGATCCTCATGGAGAGGCTTCAGAAGAGCTTCTTGACTTCATTCCTAAAGAACGAATTAAGGATGTAGTTTATTTTAATCCGGCTGATTTAGGATATCCCATTGCTTTTAATATTATGGAAGAGATTAATCCAGAATACAGGCATTTGGTGGCCGGAGGATTAATGGGAGTTTTTAAAAAGATATGGCCGGATGTTTGGTCTGCCCGTATGGAATATATTTTAAATAATTGTATTTTAGCCCTTCTTGAGTATCCTGGATCCACTCTTTTGGGGGTTAATCGAATGTTGGCTGATATCGACTATCGGAAAAAAGTGGTAGATAAAGTTACAGATCCCGTTGTGAAGAGTTTTTGGGTCCAGGAATTTGCCCGCTATACGCAAAGATATGAAGTAGAAGCTACAGCCGCCATTCAAAATAAAATCGGTCAATTTATTTCCGTCCCTTTGATTCGAAATATTATCGGTCAGGAAAAATCTTCAATCAATATGAGGGAAATCATGGATAAGCAAAAGATTCTGATTATAAATTTATCTAAAGGAAGAGTAGGGGAGGATAATTCAAGACTTTTAGGGGCTTTAATCATAACCAAGTTGCAGTTAGCTGCCATGTCGAGGGTGGATATACCAGAAGAAAAGAGAAAGGATTTTTATTTATACGTTGATGAATTTCAAAACTTTGCCACCGAATCTTTTGTTAATATTTTATCTGAAGCTAGAAAGTATAGGTTAGCTTTAATTTTGGGCCACCAATATATTGCTCAAATGGACGAAACGGTGCGGGATGCTGTTTTCGGAAACGTGGGAACGATAATTTGTTTTCGAATAGGAGCCGAAGACGCTGAATTTTTAGAAAGAGAGTTATCCCCCCAATTTACTGCTGAAGACCTTGTTAATATAGGAAAGTACAATATTTATTTAAAGCTGATGATTGATGGATTAGCCGGTCGTCCTTTTTCAGCTAGAACCATAGCTCCCTTGCTTAAACTGGAAAGATCAAATAAAGAAGAGATTATTCGGTTTTGTCGGGAAAAATACGGCACCCTCCGTAAAATTGTTGATGAAAAGATTGCTCGTTGGGCAGGACTTTCAGATTTACTAATAACCTCTCAAAAACCAGCGTCATCTCCTCCTCAGCTTTATGACGCCCAGTGTTCTAGTTGTAAAAAATGGACAAAAGTAGTTTTTGCCCCAGACGGAGTAAGGCCGGTTTACTGCAAGTCTTGCCGGAAAAAAGCCCAAAATTTTTCAAAGCCAACAACCCCACGCCATTTTTCTTTAAAAGAGGCGACAGAACAAAAACCAACTTCTTTTAAGGAAGTAAGACCAAAGAGAAAAGAGGTGAACTTAGGTGAATTAAAAGACGTTTTAAGAGAGTCGCTCAAGTCCAAAAATCAGGAAGGAGATTCCAAAGGCAGTAAAAAAAAAGAAGGAACAATAAAGCCGGGGGAAATAATTAAGTTTTAAAATTAAATATTAAAAAATGCTCAAGACTCTAAAAGATTTTAATCTGCAAAATAAAAGAGTTTTGGTGCGGTGTGATTTTAATGTACCACTAGACGAAAGGGGTAATATTTTAGATGATTTTCGGATAAAACAAACCATTCCTACAATTAAGTATTTAATTGAAAAAGGAGCCAAGCTTCTTTTAATGAGCCATCTTGGTAGACCAGGGGGTAGGGTGGTAGAAAGTTTAAGATTAACTCTTATTCAGGATAAATTAATGGAGTATTTAGACCTTTCTATTACCAAGGCAGCAGATTGCATTGGCCCTGAAGTTGAGAAATGGAGTCAAGAGATGAATCCTGGAGAAATTCTACTTTTAGAGAACCTAAGGTTTCACAAAGAAGAAGAGACCAATGACGACAAGTTTGCCAAAGAATTGGCAAAAATGGGAGATATTTACATTAACGATGCTTTTGCTGTTTCTCACAGAACTCACGCTTCAATAGTTGGAGTGCCTGAATACTTGCCCTCTGGGGCCGGTTTTTTATTAGAAAAAGAGATTAAAGTTTTGAGTGATTTGCTTAAAAATCCGAAAAAGCCGATGATAGCAATAATTGGAGGAGTAAAAGTGGAAACCAAGGCCAAGGTAATTGACAAAATTTCTGAAATAGCTGATTGGGTATTGGTTAGTAACGTAATCCAAAAAGAAATAGAGGAAAAGAGTATCTCTTTTAAATACCCAAAAAAGATTATAAAGCCAGTTGACGGCATAAAAAAAGACGGAAAAATTCTTGATATCGGTCCTAAAACTATTAATCTTTTTTTAGAGAAAATAGTATTAGCTAAAACTATTTTTTGGTCAGGTCCCTTAGGTAAAATTGAAAAAAAAGAATTCCAAAAAGGTTCTTTAAAAATAGCTAAAGCTATCATTAAAGGCAAGTCTTTTTCTCTGGGTGGGGGAGGGGAAACAGTAAAGTTTATTAATAAGATCGGTTTTAGGGAAAAATTCAACCATATTTCTACTGGCGGGGGAGCTATGTTGAAATTTTTAAGCGGCGATAAGCTGCCTGGTATTGAAGTTTTAGAGCTCCAAAAATAAAAGAGCGTTTTAACGCTCTTTAAGAAAAAATTGCTATCAAGCTAGCAAAGGAGTCTCTTTTGATCCTTACGGTTATATTTAACCCGGTTTGGAAAACTATTAGAGTGTGTAATGTTTGCGAGTGTGCAAATATTACGCTCCTTTTAAGGTTCTTGGCAATTATTCTCTTGCGCTATTTATTCTCCCCAGTTTAATTTTAGCCACTTCATAACTTTCTCCGCAGTCCGGACAAGTTACAACCTAGTTGATTATTACATCTTCTGGGATTAGAATTTTACCATCGCATCCTGGACATTTTTCTTTCACTTTCATCACTTATTACCAGTTTAAATGAGATGATTTATTTGTCAAGATTAATAGTTTTATTTTAAACGATTTTTTGTTAGAATTTAAAAATGGGAAAAGAAATAAAGAATTTAGAAAAAGCGGCTAAGCGAATTTTAAAAGCAGTTGAATTTAAGGAAAAGGTTATTTTATACGGCGATGCTGATCCTGACGGGGTAATTAGCGTTATTATTTTAAAAGAGACCCTGGAAGAATTTGGCTTAAAGCCGGTTCAAATTTACTTTCCCGATCGCGAAAAAGAAGGATATGGTATTAATGAAAAGGCATTAAAGGTTTTAAAAAAGAAAGCTCCGGCCTTATTAATCAGTTTTGACTGCGCAATGAGTAATGTTAAAGAAGTAGATTTAGCTAAAAAAAATGGCTTTGAAGTAATAATTATTGACCATCATAATCCCTTACCCAAAGTTCCTAAAGCTTCTATTATTGTAAATCCAAAGCAAAAAGGAGATAAGTATTCTTTTAAGCAGTTAGCTTGTGCCGGTATTACATACAAGCTTTCAAAGTGCTTATTTGAACTAAAAGAACCGAGTTTAGTTTGGCTCCCCGAAAGATTTTTAGAGCTAGTAGTTTTAGCTACCTTAGCTGACCAAATGATCCTTGAAGATGAAAACGAAGAATTTGTCAGAGTAGGAGCTTTAGCTTTAAATTATACTCAAAGAGCAGGATTACGTGCTTTAAAAAAGATAACTGATTTTAATGGAGACGGGATTGAGGAAATCAAACAAAAAATTATTCCTCCTTTAAACGTAGCTGGTCTCAAGGACCATTTAAATGAAGGGTTTTTGCTCTTAATAGAAAAAGATCTGAAGAAAGCAAAAAAAATGGCCAATGATTTAACTGCTAAGGTAAAGAAAAAAAGAGCTGCGATTAAAAGAATTACAGAAGAAGTGAAAGATCGTCTGGATATTGCTAAAGAAACAATTATTTTTGAAGGAGATTCGTCCTGGACATTAGTCTTCTTGGGATCTGTCGCCTCAAGACTTTGCCAAAAATACAAAAGACCTGTTTTTCTTTATAAAAAAGGGAAAGTTGAAAGCCCGGGATCTGTAAGAATTCCTAAAGGATCAAACGGAGTTAAAGCAATGATAAACTGCAATCAATACTTAAAAACATACGGAGGTCATCCTTTAGCGGCTGGATTTAGAATTAAAAATAAGAATTTAGAAAAATTCAAAAAGTGCCTGTCTCAATATTTCAAAAATCAATAAATTAACTTTTGAAAATGAAAAAATTAATTATCTATACTGATGGCGGTTCTCGGGGAAATCCGGGACCTTCCGCAGTCGGTGTGGCAATTTATAGCAATAAGGGAGAGAAAATAAAAGAGTATTCTGAATACTTGGGCAAAACCACCAATAATGAAGCTGAATACCAAGCTTTAATTTTAGCTTTAAAGAAAATAAAAGCTCTTTACGGAAAAAAGGAAATAAAAAAGCTTGAGGTTGAAATAAAATCAGACTCAGAGCTTTTAATTAATCAGTTAGGGGGTAAATATAAGGTTATTGATTCAAAGATTCAACTTTTGTTTTTAAAAGCATGGAATTTAAAGATTGATTATGGAAAAGTTAAGTTTTCTTTAATTCCTCGAGAAAAAAACCAGGAAGCTGACCGGTTGTTAAATGAAGTACTTGATAGCCATGAAGGCCAGAGTTCTTTAAATCTTTAAAGAAGTAGCAATAATTAAAAAGCGCGGCGTTGGAACGTCGTGCTTTTTAATATCCTAGTAGATCTATAAGCCGAATTCTGTCTTTATGTGATCATCTATCTGGGCCAAAGATTGCTCTTTGACTCAAGCGAACTACTTTTCCATTTTGGCAAATCCGGAGATTGTCAAAATGTTTGTTCTTGCACCCAATAAGGATTTAGCCGTTTCACACCGAGAATTACTTCTCAGTCTAACCCTTTAAAAGGGTTGCTTGACCTTTCGGTCTTGCACGTCTCTGTTCGCACCTCTAGCCTTGCGGCCGACGGGTGTTACCCGCTATTTTTTTAGATCCGCCTTATGGCGAAAATGAGTGTTCGGACTTTCCTCCCTTCCCATCTTTCAATTGAAAAATGAGAGAGCGATCACCCAACCTACTAAGACAATTATATTTTACCTAAATAATTTTTATTTGTCAAGTGTCTTAACGTCTTGAACTTCTATTTTCTCTACTGATTCTACTGAACTATCTTCAACTTTTAAAGGAAGTACAGATTCAATCTTTCTAAAAATCGGGCTTAAAACACCTTCTTCAGTTTTTGGCTCAGAGGTAGTCGTGGGACAGCTATCAACTTTCTTCCAATCATCTGGAACGTCACATGGGGTGGAAAACTTTTTGCAGATTCCATCTGAATTAATAGCCGGAGTTATTACCTGAATACATAATTCTCTGATAAGGGGTTTTTCAATAGTGGGTATTTCTTGAGAAACAGAAGGTTCTATAATCCGGCTTTCCATGATATTTGTTTTTATCTCAGTTTTCCTTATTATTCGGATGGCATTTTCAGCGTTATAAAGAGCTGAAGTGGCCTGACCGAAAGCTTCTCCTGTTTCCTCCTCGTTTAAAGCCTTAATAGCTCTTCTTTGATGCTCTAAGGCGCTTTCTAATAGCTTATTAGCCGAAACCTTCCTTGTTTCATCATCTATTTTATTAAGCTCTTCTTTGGCTTGGTTAATAAGGTGCTTAACTTTTTCAATCATTTCTTTAACTCGTTCCGGCGTTATCTTTTCTGAAAACATATCCTGTTTTTCTTCTACTTTTTGGAAGAATTTAGGCTGTAATCTAATTACTTCTTGTTTGATAATTCCTCCTTCGTCAACCTTCTTTCTTATGATTTCAAGACGAATAGGATTTTCAATATTTTCTATTCTGATTTTTAATTTTTCAACTTGTTTTACTATAATTCCTTCCCTTAAGTCTGATTGAGGAATGTATTTTCTTATAACTTCAATCTGTTCTGGAGAATCACCAGCTAACTTTTCATATATACGAGTACGCATTTTAGAGCTTTCCGCTCCATTTACTTCAATTCTCATTTCAGTTAACGTCTTTTCTTTTAGTTGTTCTAAAAATCCCTTTTTGTCGTCTGAAATTATTTCTTCAATTTCCTCAAATATTTCAAACTGCTTAACATCATGGAGTTTTTCAAGAGGTTTAAGGAATTTTTCTCTTTCTTTTACTGTATCAGCTGACTCAAAATCTTTTCTAAAATTATCCATCGCTCTATATTTGACAGTCAATATTTTATCAATAGTTTGGGGAGGAAGACTGTTTTCCAGTTCTTTGATAATTCTTAAATCTTTCATTTCCCCGTTTTCTAAATGACCGAGAAGTGCTTCTCTTCCTTTAGTTATTTCTCCTTTCTCAAAAACTGACAATCGAGTTTCAATTCGCTGGACTACCTTTTCTTTGGAATTCTCTATTGTTTTCCGAACGTCAGCTTTAATATTTTCTCCTTCAAGCTCGTGGATAACTTCTATATGCCTGATTTCATTCCCGCCAATGTTATTAATATAGTCTTTAAATTTCTCCTGGTCTTCTAATGACATTCCTTCTAAATTTTCTTTAAGTCGCTTGAGTGAGTTTTTTTGGGCTGATTGAATTGCTTCTTTGGCTTGATCTGAAACTTTATCTTCCAAAGCAATTAATATTTCCAAGTTTTTGAAATGCTTAAATTGGCTTCCTGATTGTTCCTCGGAAATTTTCTCAATTTTCTCTTTAAAAATCAGGGGATCAGCAAACTTTAGCCCGATGTCAGAGAATTTAGCCAGGTTTTCTTCTTTTACTTCTTCTATCTTTTCATAAACTTCGGGTGGGAGCTTTGTCTCTAGCATTCCAAGTAATCTTTGGTGTTTTAACTGACGGTCAATAAATTTATCTAAAAATTTATCAATTCTGGGGTTTTCGACATTTTCTGTGATATTTTCTGCCACTACTTTCAGTTGTTCAACTTCCAGTCTGTAGCTTTCAAAAGCTTTTTTCAGAGCTTCTTTTTTCTCTGGCCTTGCTTCAGCTAATTCTTTTACCTCTATTAACTTTTCATCGGCAAATTGCTGCTTTAATTCAATTTTTGCTACTGGATTATAAGTAAGCAAGGAACGAATTCCTCGAGATAAATTTTTCACAAAATAAAACTGGCTGTCTGGTAAAATTCTAGGCGTGCCCACCTCAAGATCCTCTGAAGTAATGTTTTCGTCAAGATTAATAATCTCGGTTATATCAGGAGATGGTGTTTCCTGGGCTAAGACGCCGGAAATAAAGGTTAGGCCTAAAAGAGAGATGATTAGGATTATTGAAAACTTAACTAAATATGTCATATATTTGGATTAAAATACTTAAAACGTTTAAGCAAAAAGACAATGTTTAAATGCTCGAATGTTTAAGCATTAAAATAATTATTTAATGTATTTCGTCTTTTTTCTCTTTTAAAAAGTATCTCCATTGTTCCAGAAATTCAATGAATAGTTGAAATGGCATATCAATTAAAGAATTAAAGATGATTATTACAGCATTATGCTTTTGCCATTGGGAAGAAATCCATCTTCCAACTCGAATGATCGGCAAAGAAAAGAAGTCAAAAATCATGCCCAAAAATGTTTCCTGTTCTTCCTGTATAATTAATTCTTTTGCCCTTTGGCGGATCTTTATGCCAGTATATGAAATCATAGTCAAGAATAATAAGAAGATTGTCATTGAAAGAATTCCAAAATTCAGCCTTTGGAGACCCCATATTATTATACCAAAAGAACCGAGAAATCCAAGAAGGTAAAAAAAGATGATTATACTGTTTAAAATAATACCTCTTTTGGCTGGTTTTTTTGCTACGTAAACGTCTTTTTTCTTTGTTTCATAAGTTATTTTTATAACTTCCATTATCACTTTTTGAAGATTTCCTTTCTTGGGAGGCCTTATTGTTTTTACTAAAACAAACATTAAGAATGGAGGAAAAATAATATTTATCCCAAGAGTTTGATAGCTGAAAGCTTGAGTTATATAGATATCAAAAGGAATTTCAACAGCGAGAGCAGAAACTATTTTAGTGATAAAAATGGAAATAGTGCTGTAAAGAGCCGCTCTATTTAATTTTTCTCTTAACTTAATCACTCTTTTTCCGTAGGTCTCTTTAATTAAATTTTCCAAAACTGAAGGATTTTCTAGTTTCTTTTGTGCTTCTGAAGGATTCATTGCTATAATATCGCCTAAAATCAAATAAGAAGTATCGTGTCTTTCGCAAATATTGTAAATTCTTTCTCCCCAGGGATGTTGAAGATCTCCTTCAATGCTTTTGTGAATATTCAAGATATTTTCCGATATCTCTTGGAGACGTGGGGAAGAAAGATTTGACCAATCTGAATATTTTTTATTCAAGAGATGATACCTAATTAAAGAGTCGTCTAATTTAAAAAGGGATCTTTGACAAGCGATATAAATTTGGGTATTTTTTTGCTCTTCTGTTATCCCGCCAATAACAAAGATACCTTCTTTGATTTTTATCCTTTCCTTCATGAATTCTGTCATATAGTCAATTAAAGCCTTTTCTTTAATTGGAGGAGCAAGCGTGGCTTCTATTTCACAGGCAGCGATTCCTAAAATCCAGTTTAAGAGTTGAGTTTTTTGTTTTTCTTGTTCCTTATTATTACTGTTCTTTAGAATAAATGCATATTTATCTATTATTTTCTGAATTTCTTCTATCTTCACTTCGGGAATTGTATTGTTTGGAAAGTGCCCGCCACGAATTAGTTCTAAAATAAAGGGTTCGGCAATCTTCTCCTCTCTTTTTTTTAAAATAAGCCTTCTTTTTAATATTCTCTCAATAGCTGTTTCTCTTAAAAGGTGTTCTTCCCGCCACTCGATTATCCCCCTTATCTTTTCATAGAAGGAAGCAACACTTGAAGCCACCTCGTCAACGTGGATTGTAGGAATTCCCTCCTTGGGATGGAGGGATTGGGACCAATTTTGATATTGCTGGATTAAGCGTTGGGTTAATTGGGATAGCTCTGCCATAAAATTAATTGCTTCTTTTTTCTAACTCCATTGTAGCCTTATTTATAAATTTAGTTAATTTAATAAGGCCTATGTCTCCTTTTCCTCTTTTTCTGACTCTCACTGACTTACTTGTTATTTCTTTGTCGCCGACGACAAGTAAATAAGGAATTTTTTGGAGCTCGCCATCCCTTATCTTTCTTGAAACAGTTTCATTTTCATCCTTTATTTTAAATCTGAAGCTAGCATTCTGGAGCTTATTGCTGATTTCTTTCGCATATTTTAGGTGACGAGAACCAATAGGTATTACCCAAATTTGCTCTGGAGAAAGCCAAAGGGGAAGATTTCCGGCATAATGTTCAAGCAAAACTCCAATAAATCTTTCCAATGACCCTAAAAGAGCTCTATGAATCATATAGGGTTTCTTTTTCTTGCCCTTTTTATCAATATAGGTCATTTTAAAGCGCTCTAGCAGGTTAAAATCAAACTGAATTGTCGTACATTGCCATTCTCGTCCTAAAGAATCTTTTATTTTAATGTCGATTTTCGGTCCGTAGAAAACTCCACCGCCAGAATCAATTTGATATTTTAATTTAAGTTTTCCCAATACATACTTAAGAGTATTTGTGGCTTTTTGCCAGTCTTTTAAAGACCCGGTATATTTTTCCGGCCGGGTGGAAAGATAAATATTAAAATCTTTAAAGCCAAAGCTTTTTAGCATTTTAAGACCGTGCTTTACGATTTTAGCAACCTCTTTGGCTATTTGGTCGGGTTCGCAAATAATATGAGCATCGTCTTGGGTAAAGCCGCGGACCCTTGTCAGCCCGTGTAAAACTCCAGACCTCTCATAACGATAAACTGTTCCAAATTCTGTAAAATATAAAGGCAAATCCCTATAGCTTCGAATTTTAGAATTGTAAACCTTAACATGGAAAGGGCAGTTCATCGGTTTTAACAAATACTCTTCCTCGTCAATCTTAATGGGGGAGTAGAGGCTTTCTTTGTAAAAATTCCAATGTCCTGACTTTTTCCATAAATTTAAATGTCCGATATGGGGAGTCCACAGCCAATTATAACCTTCTTTGGTTAATTCTTCGTATAAGTAATCTTTAATAATTTTTCTAATAATCGTTCCTTTTGGCATCCAAATAGGCAAGCCGGCTCCCACTTCTTCATCAAACATAAAAAGCTCCAGCTTTTGGCCTAAAACCCGGTGGTCTCTTTTTTCAGCTTCTTTTTTTGCAGTGAAGAAATCATCCAATTCTTTTTTTGTTTGAAATGCCGTTCCGTAAATTCGAGTTAACATTGTCTTTTCTTCAGATCCTTTCCAATAAGCACCGGCAATCTTAGTTAGCTTAAAAGCGTCAATGGAAATTTCTTTGGTTGACTTAACATGGGGTCCTTTGCAAAAATCAGTAAACTTCCCGCTTTGGTAAGTATTGATTTGTTTGTCTTTTAGTTCTTTAATCAACTCTAGCTTATATGGTTGGCTTTTAAATAACTTTTTAGCTTCAGTTATTTTTAGTTTCTCTTTTTTAAACAGGAGATTCCCTTTAATTATTTTCTTCATTTTCTTTTCAATCTTTGGCAGGTCATTTAAAGTTATGGAAACAGGCAGGTCAAAATCGTAATAAAACCCGTTTTCAATAGCTGGTCCAATCCCAAATTTAGTCCCAGGAAATAATTCCTGGACAGCCAAAGCCATTATATGTGATAGAGAATGTCTAATTGTTTCAATTTTCATAAGCTGGCAAGTTTATTTATTAATAATTTCTTCAATCTCCTCGCAGATTATTTTAGGAGTGTTGTCTCTTTGGTCAACCCTGCCGGCCACCAAAACAACCTTGTTTTCCTGAAAGACCACTGGATTTCTTTCTAGAACAGAAGGGAAGACAACTACTTCAACCTTATCGGTTAAATCTTCCAGTTTTACAAAAAGCATTGGCAGACCCTTGCGGGTTATGATTTTTTTAATACTGGAAATGATTCCGCCGATTCTGACTAATGTTTTTGGAGGACTGCCATTGATAACATTAGTAATAGAGACGGTTTTTTCTTCTAATATTTTTTTAAAGTTTTTAAGGGGGTGTCCAGTAATATACAAGCCTAATAACTCTTTCTCCCAGTTTAATTTTTCTTCCTGGCTGGCAGGCTTTGCTTTATCAAGCTTTAGATTGGAATTTAGCTTCATTCCGTCAAAGAGGCCTTTCTGGCCGTTATTTTTTTCTTTTTGACTGTTTCTTGACCATTCCAGCAGCTTTTCTAGATTGGTCAGACAACTGTTTCTTTCTTCAAGCTTATCAAAAGCCCCGGCTTTAATTAAGCTTTCCAGGGATTTCTTGTTCAAATCTTTAGAATTAACCCTTAAAACAAAATCTTTAATTGAATTAAATTGTCCGTTAGCTTTTCTTTCCTCCAAAAGAGACTTAACTACGTTTTCCCCTACATTTTTAATGGCCAGCAAGCCAAAGCGAATTTGATTCGTTTTGGGAACTACGCTGAAATTCATAAAGCTTTCGTTAATGTCTGGAGGTAAAACCTGCAGTTTCATCTTTTTCGCTTCATCAATTAAAATCGCAATTCTTTCTATATCGTTCCTTTCTGAAGTTAAAAGAGCAGCCATAAATTCAATTGTCCAATTGGCTTTTAAGTAAGCGGTTTGGTAGGTAATGGTGGCATAAGAGGCGCTGTGACTTTTATTAAATCCGTAGCGGGCAAACGGTAAAATCCATTCCCAGATCCTTTCAGCTATTTTTTTGTCAATTCCGTTATCAATCATTCCTTTAATCATTTTATCCTGTTGTTCCAATAACAGTTTTTTAATTTTCTTGCCTACGGCCTTTCTTAAAATATCAGCTTCAGCCAAACTAAAGCCAGCTAGCTTTTTGGCAATTTGCATTAGCTGTTCTTGGTATATGCAGATACCCTGGGTGCTTTCTAAAATTGGCTTTAAGTCAGGATGCAAATATTCTATCTTCTTTTTTTTATGCTTTCTGGCAATAAATTCTGGGATAAATTGAATGGGGCCTGGCCTGTAAAGGGCGACCATAGCCACGATATCTTCAAATTCAGTGGGTTTTAATTGTTTTAAATATCTTTGCATACCCCCTGACTCCAATTGGAAGACTCCCACTGTTTGACCTTTTTGCAGAATTTCATAGGACTTTATATCATTTAAAGGAATCTTTTCTATATCCAAGCTGACATTATTAACAGCGTAAATTCTAGAAAGAGTGTCTTCAATAATAGTTAAGTTCTTTAAACCGAGAAAATCCATTTTTAAGAGCCCTAAATCTTCAATAGAGTGCATTTCATATTGGGTAACGATATTTTCATCGTTTTGGGTGGGATGCTGCAAAGGAACGATATTTTCCAAAGGTTCTTTAGAGATAACAACGCCGCAAGCGTGGGTAGAAGCATGGCGGGCCACTCCTTCTAATTGTTTTGCAGAGTCAATGAGTTTTTTGGCCTGTTCGTCTGATTCGTAAATCTGGCGGAATTCTTCAACTTTTTCAAGAGTTTCATTTAAAGTTTGGCCCATGGGAATCATTTTAGCGATTTTGTCGCAAAAACTGTAATTATATCCCAAAGCCCTGCCTACATCCCTAATTACAGCTCTAGCTGCCATAGTTCCAAAAGTGATAATTTGAGCTACGTGGTTTTTTCCGTATTTTTGAGCTACGTAATTTATTACTTCGTCCCGCCTCCGGTCTGTAAAATCAAGATCAATATCTGGCGGAGAAATTCGTTCAGGATTCATAAAACGCTCAAACAAAAGATTATACTTTAAAGGATCTACGTTGGTAATATTCAAACAATAAGAAATCAAGGATCCGGCAACCGAGCCCCGGCCCGGTCCGACAATAATTCGGTTCTCTTTTGCCCATTTGACAAAATCCTGGACAATTAAAAAATAGGAGGCAAAACCAGTTTCTTTTATAATCGAGAGTTCGTAATCTAACCTTTTTAATATTTCTTTTTTGAGATTGTTTCCGAATCTTTTTTTGGCTCCCGCTAAAGTTAGCTCTTTTAAATAAGTGTCAGGAGTTTTTCCACTTGGAACCTCAAAATAAGGAAGCTTGATTTTTCCCAACTCAAACTGAAAATTACAAAGGTCGGCTATTTTTTTAGTATTTTTTATAGCTTGTGGAGTTTCTTTAAAATCTTCTGCCATTTCTTGGCTTGACCTTAAAGAAAAGTCATCGATTTTCAGAGTTAAACGTTCCTGGTCGCTTAACCTGGCTCCGGTATTTATTAGCATTAAAATGTCTTGGGCGTCAGAATCTTCTGGTTTTAAATAATGGACGTCATTTGTGGCAACAAGAGGAATGCCGTATTTTTCAGAGATAGAGATTAAACCGTTGTTAACGGTTTTTTGCTCCCTTATATTAGAATGATGCTGAATTTCCAAATAAAAGCTGTCTTTGCTGAAAATTTCCTGATACCTGATGGCTATTTTTTCCGCTTCCGCTATTTTTTTTGACAGCAAAAGCTTTGGAATTTTTCCCTGAAGACAAGCTGACAACCCAATTAAGCCGGAAGTATGTTTTGCTAAAAGCTTTTCGTCAATTCTTGGCTTGTAATAAAATCCTTTAAGGTGGGCTTTGGTTACAAGCTTTACCAGGTTCTTGTAACCCACTTCGTTTTTAGCCAATAAAATTAAATGGTGTCTCTTGTCGTCAATGTTCGGCCTTTTTTGCGTCATTTCTTCAAGAGCTACGTATACTTCACATCCTATAATAGGTTTGATGTTGCGCTTTTTGGCTTCTTTAAAGAATTCAACTGCTCCATAAAGAACTCCGTGGTCTGTTAGAGCTATAGAATCCATGCCCAATTCTTTTGCATAATCTAAAAGCTGGTCTATTTTTGGCAGGCCATCAAGTAAGGAGTAATGGGAATGAACGTGCAAGTGAGTGAATTTCATAATATTATAATAGTATAATATGAAACATATGATATTTCAAGAAGAGAGAAAATGGTGGAAAAAAGGATACAAGAAAATTGCCTGTCTTGATGAAGCCGGAAGAGGGCCTTTGGCAGGTCCCGTGGTGGCTGCTGCTGTGGTTATAAACTCAAAAGTTAAATTAAAGGGAGTGAAGGATTCAAAACAATTGAGCGCCAAAAAAAGAGAAGAGGTATATAAGCTTTTGACCAGCCATTCATCTATAAAATGGGGGACGGGCAAAGTCTCAGAAAAAGTGATTGATAGGATTAATATTTTAGAGGCTAGCAAATTAGCAATGAGGCGGGCTCTTAAGAATTTAAAACAAAAACCCCACTTTTTAATTTTAGACGGGAATTTTAAAATCAATTCAGATATTCCTCAAAAATCAATCATTAAAGCAGACGAAAAAGTGTTTTCTTGCATGCTAGCTTCCATAATAGCCAAGGTAACCCGGGATAAAATAATGGAAAGATATCATAAAAAGTATCCCCAGTATGATTTTAACAAACACAAGGGCTATCCGACAAGGCTGCACATTCAACTCTTGAAAAAATACGGTCCTTGTAAGATTCATCGAAAGACTTTTAGTCCGGTAGCTAGTATGTTAAAATATAAGAACAAGAAGTATTAAAATGGAAAAAGAAAAACTCATATTCATTGGAACAATATCAATATTTTTAGCGATTTTTATCGTATCCTATATTTTCTTTCAGAAAACAAAACCAATAGAAGAATTAAAGACAACTACTGAAGAAGAAAAAGATATAGATAAAATTTTGTCAGAAGAGTTGACTGCTCCTCTAGAAGATAAAGATAATAAGAGGTTAGAAGAAAAAGATGTTTTAGAAAAGATTAAAGAAGAATTAACAGCGCCCCAAGGAATTGCTCCTTTGGAAGTTTCCGAAGATATCTTAAAACAATTAAGCGCTCCAGAATAATAATTAAGTAAATAGTCGAAGACCTTAACTATATTAATTAATTTAATAATAGATCAAAACATGCCAAAACGAATTTCTCCTAAACTTATATCAATTTCCTTTGGGGTTCTTATTCTAACAGTTTTCTTGGGTTTCTATATTTTCGCTTGGACCGAACCCTCTCAGGCTCCACCAGGAAATAATATTCTTGCTCCTTTGAATGTTGGACCTGAAGGCCAAGCCAAAGAAGGAGGGTTAATCTTAAATACTGGAGGAGCAGCCACTGGTTTGATTATTGATCAAGGAAACGTTGGTATTGGAATAATGAATCCAACGGCAAAATTACATATTGCTTCTAGTGATTCAATGATTTCACCATTTCAAATCACTTCTTCTGGTTCTATTTTTTTATCTGGTTGGAATTACCGAAGAGAAATAACAATTTCTAACGCTGGTTCAGAAATTACAGAAAATCACCAAGTTTTAGTTATTCTAAACGATACGCCAGCATTAATAACCAGTGGAAAGATGAAGTCTAACTGTGAAGATATTAGATTTACCAATTTTAACAGAACTTTATTAGATTATTGGATAGAATCTGGTTGTAATACACCAGTTACAAAAATCTGGGTTAAAATTCCATCCATTCCTTCTGGTTCTAGTATTTTTTATATCTATTATAATAATCCTTCTGCTCTTTCGGAAAGTGATGGAGATAGTACTTTTGAATTCTTTGATGATTTTACCGGGACAGTTATTGACACGAATAAATGGATAGAAATAGACCCAGATAACTCTATTTCTCAGAATAATAATCTTATTTTAAATGATGTAAGTAATTCTTGGACAAAGGTACTTATATCACAGCAAACATTTGATCGTTCTAATGATAAAAAAATATATGTAAATCTAACTATTCCAACAGATACGTCTGGTAATAATCATTTTATGGTGGGTTGGGAATTAGATCAAATTTCAAATCCAAGTTATGACCAAATGGTGCATGGATTTTATTGGGATAATTATTTATTATCAACTTATGAAAAAGGTTCTCACACTGGACCAAACACTCAGTCTTATTCTGCAAATACAGATTATGAAATGAAAATTGAGCTAAAAAGCACTGGAGCTAAATATTATATCAAAGGAGGTATTTACAACTCATGGACTCTTGTAAAAGAGACATCAACTTACTCTGACTCATTAATGCGAATTGCATTTACACAATATTCTCATCAAGCCAATATTCATCATATTTTTATTCAAAAATATTCTTCTCTAGAGCTAACAACAAGCGTAGGTGAAGAAGAAATAAACACAGAAGGAATAACAATAACAAGATTATATATACAGCCCGAAACGGGAAATATTGGTATTGGAACAGAAAGCCCTGCTCAAAAACTTGATGTAATAGGTAGTATTAATGCTACTCAGCTTTGTATAGATGGAGACTGTAAAAACACTTGGTCATCAGTTCAAGATGAGAATTATTTTGGAGACGGCTCAGATGGAGATATAACAGTTTCTGGAACATTAACTTTGACTCGCGATATGTATTACAACAATTTAACTGTTCCTGCAGGTAGAGTTATTAAAACAAATGGTTTTCAAATTTTTGTTAAAGGAACTTTACAAAATAGCGGAAGAATTGAAAATGTCGGAAATCCAGGAAGTGGAAGAACCGGAGGAAGCGGAGCTAAGGGAGTTACTGTAGGCATAGGATCTGTTGGAGGCACAGGAGCCAATATTGGCCCTACATGTTTTGGAGGTAGTGGATCAAATCATTCTGCAAGCGGAGGAGAGAAAGGCGGTATTGGAGGTCCGGGAAATGGAGGTAGTTCCATATCGCAAATTAAAAGTTTTACAGCTTTACACTTAACAAGATTGAATAGTGGCGGAGGAGGTAGAGGCGGAAACGCTGGGTATACGGGAAATTGTTTAGCTCCTGCTGGAAAAGGCGGCGGAGGCGGTGGCGGTGGTGGAACAATTGTTATTTTTACAAATACTTTTATAAACCCAGGAACGATAATAGTTCAGGGAGGAAATGGCGGAAACGCAAGTTGCCATTCAAACAGTTATGGATCCACTTGGGGTAATGGAGGTGGTGGCGGAGGAGGAGGATTTATTGCAATCGGTACCACAGGAACACCAACTATTGGAACTATAAACGTAAGCGGAGGAACTGGAGGAAATGCTTGCGGATCTGGATCAGGAGGAAGTACATACGAAGGCGGAAATGGAAATTATGTAATATTTTATTTTTAGATGTACAAAAAATCATTTTTAATTATTTTTTTTGCAGCATTTTTCATATTTCCAGTAACGGGAGTAATTGCTGGGGTTGATGATAATGTTTCAGGTTATGCCTGGTCAGAAAACATTGGCTGGATAAGTTTCAATAACACCAGCGGTGGAGGTATAATTGACTACGGAGTAAATATTGGTTCTCAAGGAAAATTTTCAGGTTATGCCTGGTCAGAAAACATTGGCTGGATAAGTTTCAATAATTCAGATGTTAATGGTTGTCCAACTTCTCCATGTCAAGTTAAAGTGGATTTTGATACAGGTCTTCTTTCTGGCTGGGCAAAAGCTTTGGGTTTTGGAGATGGCTGGATACATTTAAATGGCACAAATTACGGAACATCTATTAATCAATTAACTGGAGAATTTTCTGGCTGGGCTTGGGGAGATACGGTTATTGGCTGGATAAGTTTTAATGATTCCAACCAAGGTGTTTTCGGAGCTTCAGATTATAAAGTAACTGTTGATTCGAGTATTTTCAGTCAACCTCCAAGAGCTTTTATTTCTTGTGATCCTTCAGATTGTAATTCATCTGACTGCATTGCCTATACCGGCTGCCCTTTTCATTTGATCAATCAATCTACAGATCCTGACGGCCAGTCAGATATAGTAAAATCTGAATGGGATATTTTAAATTGGGGAGCTAACCCTGATCTTAGCTGCACAACGCCAAATGCCCTCTGCGATATTACTCCCCAAACTCAAATTATGGGCTCTGGAAACTTCACAGCTGAACTCTATATTGAAGATCAAATCGGCCAATCAGATACTATAATTCAACCCTTCCAAATCAAACAAGAAGCCTTAGCCGACTTTAAGTGTTCTTTAGATAATCAAAACTGGCAGGATTGTGAAACATTAGAATTATCTGTCAAAGAAGTAGTTTATTTCCTTGATCAATCAACTCCTTCAGAAGGTGCCTTTGCTATTATTGAACGAATATGGACTTTCCAGAATGGTGATCCTTCTCAAGATTTAAGTAATAATCTTAATCCTTCAACAAAATTTCAGTCAGGTGGAGCAAAAGATGTCACTCTAACAATAACCGATGACCAAAGTAGAACCGATTCTAAGATTTATACTATTAATTCTCAACTTCCTTTCCCAGAATACAAAGAAATTCCACCTATTTTATGGCTTAGAAACTTTCTAGCTATTATTTCTGGCTTATTTGCTTTTTAAATAAGTTTCTGTTAAGGTAAAGATTAATTATGGCCGTTCCCAAAAAACACCACACGAAATCAAAAAGAAACAAGCGGAGAATGCATCTTTTTTTAGAAAAGCCGGTTTTGGGTTTGTGCCCAAAATGCAGTAAGTCAGTTAGATCACATACTGCTTGTTTTAACTGCGGATATTACAAAGGGGAAAAAGCATTTGATGTTTTAAAAAAGTTGACTAAAAAACAAAGAAAAGTTAAAGAAAAAGAAATAACAGCAAAAGAAGAAACGTCAAAAGGATCAGATAAAAAAGGTGGATTAAGCTGGGAAGGATTAAGCAAGAAATAAAAATTATGGCTTCTCGACACTTATCGCGTTCTATCGCAATGCAATCTTTATATGAATGGGATTTTTTTGGTAAAAAGCCAAAAAGCTTGAAAGGAGTGGTAGAAAAGAATATTAAAGAATTCGGCCCGGGGTTGGAAGATACGGGTTTTGTTTGGCAGTTAGTTAATGGGATTGTCGATCATCTTGATCAGATTAACAAAGTTATTGAGAAAGCAGCTCCCCAGTGGCCGATTGATCAGATTACTATTGTTGACCGAAATGTTCTCCGGATTGGATTGTACGAATTGTTATACGCCAACAAAGACGAAGTTCCTCCGAAAGTAGCTATTAACGAAGCAATTGAGCTTGCTAAAACTTTTGGCGGTGAAAATTCCGGAAAGTTCATTAACGGAGTTTTAGGAACAGTATACAAAAAAATAGAAACCAAAAAATGAAGGATTTTTCTCCCATTGAAAAAAAACTAAATCTTAAGTTTAAAAAAAAGGATTTATTGATTCAGGCTTTTATTCACCGGTCTTACCTAAACGAGAATCCTAAGTTTCATCTTTTCCATAACGAAAGATTAGAATTTTTAGGAGACGCTGTCTTGGAGTTAGTGGTCACCGAATACCTTTATAAAAAATACCCTAAAAAAAACGAAGGGACATTGACTACTTGGCGAGCAGCCTTGGTTAATTCTAAGATGTTGTCAATAGTTGCTAAAAGTACTGGATTTAACGAGTTTTTATTGCTTTCTAAGGGAGAAGCCAAGGAAACCGGGAAAGCTCGCCAATACATTTTAGCTAATACTTTTGAAGCAATAGTGGGAGCTATTTACCTTGATCAAGGTTATAGAAAATCTCAAGAATTCATTAAAAAATACTTAATAAAAGAATTGCCCCACATTATTGAAGCTAAACTTTTTAGAGACACTAAAAGCAGCTTCCAGGAGAAATCCCAGGAAAAAGTTGGAATCACCCCGAATTACAAAGTTTTAAAAGCATGGGGACCAGATCATAATAAGCGCTTTGTTGTCGGTGTTTTTCTCAAGGAAGAATTAATAGGAAAAGGCGAGGGTTCCTCAAAACAGGAAGCAGAAGAAGAAGCATCAAAAAACGCATTAAAAATTAAAAAATGGTAATATGTTAATTATTCGTCTATTAAGAGTAGGTAAAAAAAATCAGCCGTTTTTCAAGATAGTAGTCACTGATAAAAAGAATCCTCCGAAAGGCGGCCGTTTTGTTGAGCAACTCGGCTTTTACAATCCTTTAACCAAAGAAAAATTAGTGAAGAAAGAGAGGATAACATATTGGATTTCCCATGGGGCAAAGCTCTCGGATGCCTGCCATAATTTATTCGTAAGAGAGGGGATTTTAGAAAAATCGAAAATCCCAGTACATAAAAAATCAAAGAAAAAGAAAGAAAAAGCTCCAAAAGAAGAGACTAAGAAAGAAACCGTAGAGAAAAAAGAAGAAGCCAAGGATGAACCTAAAAAAGAAGAAAAGAAAGAAGAAGCTCCGGAAAAACCAAAAGAAGCTCCAAAAGAAAAAGAACCTAAAAAGAAAGATGTTAAAAAAGAAACTCCTGAAAAAGAATCTTTAAAAGAGCCTCCAAAGGCTTGACAAAATTCTAAATTTGATTAGAATATTAGAGTAGGAATGAGCGATTCAGGTTTTCCGATTTTCAGATATCGGAATGATAGAATCGCAGAAAAGGTCGAGTCGTTATAAAATAAGAAGATTGATATTATCAGATTATGGCTAAAGCAACTGTAGATCAAGAATTTCTTGAGTTTGTGGTTAAAGCTTTGGTTGATCACCCAGAGGACGTAAAAGTTGACCGAAAAGTTGATGAAATGGGAGTTTTACTTTCATTAAAAGTACACGCAGAAGACATGGGTCAAATCGTTGGTCGTCAGGGTTCAACTGCTAGAGCAATAAGGGCACTAGTGCGAATTATTGGTCTTAAGAACCACGCTAGAGTCAACCTAAAGATTGAGGAGCCAGAAGGCGGTCGCGTCGTTCGCTCAACTCAAGAAGAACCAACTGTTAAAAAAGAAGGGATTGACGACTTGAAACTTTAAAGTTTGAAATCGTTATTCTTGACCCCGCACATAATGTGCGGGGTCAATGTTTTACATAGTCTTTTTATTTTTCTTCAAGAGTGATATTATTTTAATATGATTCGTTTTGACGTCATTACTATTTTCCCGGAGATCTTTGACTCATATTTTAAAGAGTCAATTCTCAGTCAGGCGGTTAAAAAACGCTTGATTAAGATTAATATTCATAACTTAAGAGACTATGCCAAAGGACGCCACCAAACAGTGGATGACCGGCCTTTTGGAGGAGGCATTGGCATGGTTTTAAAGGTAGAACCTATTTTTAAGACAGTGGCTGCTTTAAAGAAAAAGTCCAAGGCCAAGGTTATTTTATTCACTCCCCGGGGGAAAAAATTCAACCAAAAAATGGCCCACCGATTTTCTAAACTTGATCAATTAATTATGATTTCTGGCAGATATGAAGGAGTAGATGAAAGAGTAGCAAAATATATCGCTGATGAAAAAGTATCAATAGGGGATTTTGTTTTAATGGGAGGTGAGTTGCCGGCAATGATGGTAATTGAAACCGTATCCAGACTTATTCCCAAAGTAATCGGCAAACCCCGATTATTAAAAGAAAGGGTTACAAAAGAAAAAGGTTTTCTTGAATTCCCCCAATATACAAGACCTGAGATTTTTTCGCCTAAGGGAAAAATAAAATGGAAGGTGCCTGAAGTATTGCTTTCTGGCCACCATAAAAAGATCGAGGAATGGCGCAAGAAACATACAAAGATTATTGAAAAATAAGTAGATTCCTGTTAAGATAGAAAACGATAAAGGGTAGGTGGCGGAGTAGCTAACGCACCAGACTGTAAATCTGGCGTCCGCAAGGACTTCGGGGGTGCAAGTCCCTCCCTGCCCACATTAATTATTAAGATGATGCCGATGTAGCTCAGTGGTAGAGCAACTCCATGGTAAGGAGTAGGTCGTCGGTTCAAGTCCGACCATCGGCTCAGAAGTATAATAAAAATATGGCAAAAAAACCTTTCGTAAAACTTCAATGCCAAACTTGCAAGAGAGTTAATTATTTCACCAAAAAGTCTAAAGGACTGGTGGAAAAAAAGTTAGAATTGAAAAAATTCTGCAAGTTTTGCCGAAAAAGCACTCTTCATAAGGAAACAAAAAGATAAACAAATAGAGGGGGCGTAATTTAATGGTAGAATAGCGGTCTCCAAAACCGCTAATGGGAGTTCGATTCTCTCCGCCCCTGCTTTTTAAGCCAAGAAATCGCCAATCAGACGGTTTTTTGGTAGAATTAAATTATTAATCAAAAGTCAGTAATTAAATAATTTTAAAAAACTTTAATATTATGAATTTAACATCATTAGAATATATACTTATCATCTCAACTCTTTTGGAATTTAATCCTTTATTCCAAACAATGAAAAGCATAAAGAATAAAAGCGTAAAAGATGTCTCATTTTTTACTTTCGCTAATATAAGAAAAGTTGTTATAAAAAGAAAGAAAGCCAAGTAATATCTGATGCAATTAATTGAAAAACTTGTTGAGGATGGCTGGCTTAAAACTTCTAATCTCATCAAAGCCTTCCATAAAATAAAAAGGGCTGATTTTATACTAAAAGAGCTGAAGAATTTAGCTGAAGAGAATGAACCGCTGCCCATAGGTCAAAATCAAACTATTTCCCAGCCATTAACTGTTGCTTTTATGTTAGAGCTTTTAGAGCCAAAAGAAGGTGAAAAGATACTGGATATAGGATCTGGTTCTGGCTGGACAACTGCCTTATTGTCTGAAATAGTGGGGGAAAAGGGGAAAGTAATTTCTATTGAACTAATTCCTGAATTAAAAGAAATGGGTGAAAGGAACGTGGCAAAGTATAGTTTTATTACAAAAAGAGTGGCTAAGTTTATTTGTGCAGACGGTTCAAATGGCTATTCAAGTAAAGCTCCTTTTGATAAAATTTTATCTTCAGCTAGTTCAAAAGAGAAAATTCCCCAGGCCTGGAAAGACCAGCTCAAAATCGGAGGAAGAATAGTTGCTCCAATTAAGTCGTCAATCTGGCTTTTTATTAAAAGAAGCAAAGAGGAATTTGAAGAAAGAGAACATCCCGGTTTCGCTTTTGTTCCTCTAATAGAAAAAAATGAAGAAAAATAATTTTTATTTCACTTTAGTTTTTGTTTTAATTGCCGTTTTTTTCTGGCAAGGTATTTATTTACCAAAAGATTCAAACTCAAAAGAAGAAAAGGTTTTTTTAATAAAGAAAGGGGAGGGGACCAAAGACATTGCCTTGAATCTAGAAAAAGAAGGCCTGATCAAGTCTGTCTCTTTATTTAGATTTTATGCTCTGACTATAGGGGTTTCGGGGAAATTACAGGCAGGAAATTACTTGCTTTCCCCGTTAATGAATACTCATGAAATTACCAAGAAGCTTGTTTTCGGGAAAGTGATCAAAGAAAAAATTACTATTATTGAAGGTTGGAATTTAAGGGATATTGGCTGGTATCTAGAGAATAAAGGATTATTTCAAGCTGAAGAATTATTTGAAGCAACTGGTTTCCCGACTATTAACTACTCAAAAACAACAGATTTGCCAATCCCTAAAGACTTCAGCGAAGAGTTTGATTTCTTAAAAGATAAGCCAGATAACATAGGTTTGGAAGGATTTCTTTTTCCAGATACATATGAAATAACTTCGGAAGAAAACGTAGAAGAGATAATTAAAATGATGCTTGTTAATTTCGGGAAAAAATTAACTCCAGAGATCAAAGAAAAGATCAAAAGCCAGAATAAAACAGTTTTTGAGGTAATTATAATGGCTTCATTAATTGAGAAAGAAGTAAGAACTACAAAAGACCGTGAAATAGTTTCCGGTGTTTTATGGAAACGGCTTAAAAACGGCGTTCCTTTGCAAGTAGATGCCACCATATCTTATATTACAGGCGAAAAGACAGTTAAAATTTCTAAAGAAGAAACAAAGATAGATTCTTTTTATAACACCTATAAATACAGAGGGCTGCCCTTGGGACCAATCTCAAACCCCGGAATAGAAAGCATTTTAGCTGTGCTTAACCCAAAAGAAAGTGATTTCTGGTATTATCTCTCTACCCCAGAAGGCGAAACTATCTTCAGTGAAACATTGGAAAAACACAATATTGCCAAGGTAAAATACTTAAAATAATTACATGGGTATTGACAGAAAAATAGGAATCTTGTAATATTAAAATATCCACAGACAGCAGGTATCTTTATATAAATCCTGCCGAGGATAATAAACAGAGAACATTCTCTGCCTTGTCTGTGAATAAAAACACAGATTTTTTATTATGCCGCTAACTAAAGAACAAAAACGAAAAGCTATAGATAAATTAAAAGAAAACATTGATAAGCAGAAAATCGTATTTTTTGTTGATTTTAGGGGTTTGAAAGTAAAGGATCTCTCTGAATTAAGAAAAAAGCTGAAGAAGATAAATTCAAACTTTATCGTAGCTAAAAAAACATTATTGAAGCTGGCTTTTAAAGACAAAGGCATTTCAATTGATCCCAAAAAATTAGACGGAGAAATAGCCGTAATATTCGGCTTTGGCGATGAAATTATGCCGGCGAAAACCGCTTATGAATTCTCTCAAGACAAAGGAAATCTTCAATTGCTGGGAGGATATATTGAAAGCAAAAAAAACGAATTTTTAAATTCAATCCAATTAATTGAATTGGCGAAATTGCCTACCAGGGAAGAGCTTTTAGCTAAAATAACAGGAAGTCTTGCAGCTCCTCTTTCTGGAACGGTCAATGTTTTACAAGGAAACATTAAAGGTCTAGTTTACGCCTTAAGCGCAATTAAAAAATAAATAATATAATTAAATTATGGCTGAAGAAAAAAAAGAAGAAAAAATAGAAGTTCCGGAAAAATTCAAAAAACTGGTTGAAGAAATTGAGAAAATGCCAGTTTTAGACCTAGCTGAATTAGTGAAAGTTTTAGAAAAGAAATTCGGAGTGTCAGCGACAGCTCCTGTAGCTGCCGCCCCAGCTGCAGCCAGTGGTGAAACTGCTACAGAAGAAAAAAGCTCCTTTAATATTGAATTACAAGGAGTTGGAGAAAAGAAAATCGAGGTTATTAAGGTAGTTAGAGATATTACCGGAAAAGGCTTAAAAGAAGCTAAAGACCTGGTTGATTCTGCTGCCACAGGACCTCAAATGATAAAAGAGAATGTAAAAAAAGAAGAAGCTCAAGAAATAAAAAAGAAGTTTGACGCAGCTGGAGCTAAAATTGAATTAAAATAAAATCAACTAATTATAGTTTTATCTGATAAACCTTCTGGCCATTTAAAAGCCAGATGGTTTTATTATCTGGAGAAACAGAAAAATCTAAAAGGCTATTGAATTTATCGCTTTGGTATTGCTTTACGATTTTTCCCTGCTTAGTTAAAACAACAATCCTTTTTCTGCTTGGTTCTAAAATATAAAGGTAAGGGTGAAGCAAAGAAGTCCAGATTTTAGTCGGGCTTTCCAGATAAGGGAAAAGTATGATTTCTAAGGTTTCTTGATACTCGCCTCCGCGATATCTCTCAATTTTATTCTCTTTGCTTATAGTCCAAATATTTCCGTCAATGGCCATGGATTTTGCGTCTATCGGCTTTTTTGTTCCGCTTTTAAGCCAGAGTTCGGTTAGTCCTGATTTTAAGCGTTTTGTAATTTCGCCTTTTTTTGCGTCAAAGAAATAAAGATTAGAATTATAAGTAACCATTTTGCTAAAATTAAATTCTAGATAGGGAGGTAAAACAAATTCTTTTGACCATTCGCCGTCTTTAAAAAATAATAAAATATTCGGTTTGGAAAAAAAGACGATGGAATCGGAAAGAGCAACAGCTAGCTTAAAATTAGAGGACGTTTCAAAAAGACTGCTGGCTCTTTCAGTTTTCTTTAATTCATAAAGACCCAAAGAATAGGGATTAAACAAATAAAGGTTAGAGTTAAAATCTAATATTTTCTGCGGGAAAAACTTTTCATCTTCAAAGCTGAATAAAAGCTCTGGCTCTAAAATATCTTCTATATTATTAAGGGGTAATAATTCCTCTTCAAGAGAATTCCTTAAGATTAAGGCCTCTTTTCTTAATAGTGTCTGGTCTTCAATAAGAGATGAAGTTAAAATCCAGGCCTCTTGAAATGAAGAGTTAGCTTTTTCTTTATCCATTAAAATGAGGAAGCTCTCTGCTTGAATTTTTTCTCTTTGAGCCTCTTCTAAGATTAGCTGGGCTCTTTTCAGCTCTTCTTCCCTTTCTCCTTTAAAAACAAAGTAGCCCAGACTTAAGATAAAAATAAGAGCAAGGACCAGAATAATATTTCTTTTTAGCGTTGGCTTGCTTAAAAAAAATGGTTTCTTTATTGAAATCTTTGGCAAAGCGATTTTTCGAACTAAGGGTCTTAATGGATTTCCCAAAAAAGAGAAAAAATTAAAAGAAAACAGCTTTCTATTAATCTTAAATAAGCCCTTTAAAGGATTTTGGAATTTTATTTTCTTTCCCTTGATTTGTTTTTTTTCTTTAATATCTTCGCTTGCTATCAATAAGAGACATATCCCGGAAATTTCAGATAAGGCCTTTTCTCGAGACTTTAAAAATTCTTTAAGAGAGCTCTCGCTTGAAACCCAAGACAAGTCTTTTATTATATTTTCACTGGTAAAAAATTCAAAGACATCTTGGGTTAAAATTATCAGCCTGTCTCCTAGGACTAGCTTTCCCTTAGCCATATTACTGAAGATCTTTGAAGGATAAGAAGGCTTAGTATCTTGGAACTCAAGATTGCTGCCAATATCTATTATCTGCCCGTCCCGAAGCAGTAATATTTTTATAAATCCTGCCCTGCTAAAGTTTAAAATAAAATCTTTAAAGCTAAAGATGCCAAAATCCAAGTTTCCCATCCAACTGACGTTTCCGTTTTTGGAAGTATTAGCTAAAAACTCATTTACTTTTTTAAGAGATTCTTTAAAACTTTGTTCTGGAGTCCTTTGGAAGCCAAGATAATACTCTTTTTTAATTACTGAGGCCAACTCCTGTAAAAAACCGCTGTTCTGTGGCAAAAGATTGGAGAGCTGGCCTACCATATATAAATCTCCCATCTTTTTCTCGCGAGCATTCTCTGCCTCAAAACAAAAACTATCGAAAGCTGTTTCTTCCTTAACTTTTTTAGGATTAAAATGGAGTTCAAAAACTTGCATAAGAGTCCTAGTTTTATTATAATTGCAAGCGAGGAATAAGTAAAAGTTTACTTATGGTTCCCTTGTAAATTTGAAGGGCGCATGGCTCAGTGGTAGAGCGCTATCCTCACACGATAGAGGTCTTTGGTTCAAATCCAAATGCGCCCACATTATATATAGGGCCCTTAGCTCAATGGCAGAGCACCTCATTTGCAATGAGGAGGTTACCAGTTCAAGTCTGGTAGGGTCCACTATTTATAAAAGTTTTCCACAGGGTGGGCTTTTTTGTTTCTGTTATAATATACTAATTTCATAAGAAAGGTCGAAAAATTTATATAGGGATTTTAATTTAAAATAATTTAATACTATGGTTTTAGACTGGTGGGAAATTACGAAAGATTCTTTACAGGATCTTGTAGGAGGAGTTTTGAATTTTCTTCCTAATTTAGGAGGAGCTTTATTAGTACTTATTGTCGGATGGTTTATTTCTGTTGGAATTGGTAAATTGGTAGCTGAAGTTCTCAAAAGAGTGAAGTTTAATCAGCTTTTCGAGAAAGGAGGCTGGAAAGAAGCCTTATCAAAAGCCGAATTGAAAGTTGATCCTTCTGGCTTTGTCGGAGGGATTATAAAATGGGTTTTGGTTATTGTCTTCTTGATGGCAGCAGTAGAAATTCTAGGGTTTGAGCAATTCGCCGAATTCCTAAAGAGTGTAGTCCTTTGGCTTCCCAATGTAGTAGTAGCAGTTGCTATTTTCATTGTGGCTGTGATTATTGCTGATTACTTGGCAAAATTAATGAGAGCCTGGGTAGAAGGAATGAAAGTCGGCTACGGCCACTTCGTTGAAGTAATTGTCAAATGGGCAATTTGGATTTTTGCAATTTTGGCTATTTTACTTCAATTAGGTATTGCTACAGAGCTAACTGAAACCCTATTTCAGGGTATAGTAGCTTTTGCTGTAATCGCCGGAGGACTTGCTTTCGGTCTGGGTGGAAAAGACGTAGCTGCAGAGATTCTACAAGACTTACACAGAAAACTCAAACAATAGAAATATCTATATAATAAGCAAGGTGGGGATCAACCCCCACACCTATTTTAGACTTATTTTAGTCGAAAATAGGTGTAGGGGTTGACAAGAGGCTTGAGTTTGTTAATATTATGTTAGATATGAAAACTAAAAGAACAAATTTACTAAATCAAGGAAGCAGCTAAATTCTGGGATTTTTGTTTTCTCAGAGAGCCGCTTCTGAAAGCGGTTTTTTTGTTCTAGTGAAACGACAGAATACCAAAGAACATTGAAAAGTTAATATCGTGATTATTAATTACTAGCTAAGGTAATTGCATTTATGAGCAGATGGTGGATGCCTTGGGATCGGAAGGCGATGAAGGACGTGGCGTGCCTGCGATAAGCTGCGGGGAGGTGGTTAGCAACCTTTGATCCGCAGATCTCCGAATGGGAAAACCCATCCGTCTTTATGACGGATAACTCACCTTTTTGGTGAGTAGCAAACCCGCTGAAGTGAAACATCCCAGTAAGCGGAGGAAAATAAAAAAACTTTTATTCCCTTAGTAGCGGCGAG
>DJKW01000009.1:0-200 GCA_002434805.1 Patescibacteria group bacterium UBA6532 | reverse complement strand
ATTCCCTTAGTAGCGGCGAGCGAAGAGGGAAATAGCCCAAATCAAGCAGATAACTTGTTTATCTGCTTGAGGTTGTAAGAATATAACGTCGGGAGCTCAGCACTCAATTTGAGTGCTGGATTCCTGAGGGAGAAATTTAGACGAAGTTAATTAGAAAAAGCACCCTGGAAAGGGGCGCCATAGAAGGTAATAGCCCTGTA
>DJKW01000007.1:39078-50381 GCA_002434805.1 Patescibacteria group bacterium UBA6532 | reverse complement strand
ATAAAAATTCCTTACCCGTTGAAGTATTGGCAGCGGGTTTGCCCCCCTGTATCAAAAGTCGATAACCAACCTCCAAAACCACTTTGGCTATATCTTGAGAGCTAACCTTATTTTCATCAAATTCCACTACTAAAGTTTCTGTTCCAAAATTAACTTGGGCTGATTTAACCCCAATTATTTTTGAAACCGCTAGTTCAATGGTCCTAACGCAGGAAGCACAATGCATCCCCTGAATTTTAATAACTTCTTTTTTCATTAGTATTTAAAATATTAGTTATCCACATTTATCTTCTGATTTTCATTTGTTATAATTATATAAGAAAACTATGTCAAAAGGAAAAATAGTCATCTTAAGTTTACTTTTGGGCCTCTTTTTTCTCCCAGCTGGAGCTACTCTTATTCATTTGAAAATCCACTCCTCGGTGGTTTGGCTTCCCTATATAACCTTATTTGATGCTTTTGTTATTACTGCTCTCTTTTATTTCAGAAAAACAGCTGCCTTCGCCCTTTTTCTTAATTCCATATTTGTCATAATAGGAATAGGATTTCATCTTCGTTTTTTACCCGGAGGCTGGGCAGACATCATGATCTCTTTAACGGACTTTTTGGTTGGTTACGCCGTATATCTTTTAGTAACTCAAAATAAAGAATAATATTAACATGGATAGCTACAACTTAGTAATTTTATCTGGTTGGATAGCTGCTTTCTTTCTAGCCCTCAATTTTTTAACTTGCTTAGTTGCTCCCTGGTCAAAAACCAAGTGTCTTTGGCAGGGAAAATATCCAGGACCAGACAAGTGCGATCACGAGGGTTTCAAACCAATCGCCTATATGCACCGAATTTTTGTTTTACTCTCTGTAATTGCTATTGTTATCCACCTTATTTTGGCTATCAGCCACTCCTAACTGCTAATAATTAAAAAAGAATTGTTTTTCCCCCGCAGAAGCTTAACGGGGATTTTTTATCCGATCTTTCTCAAAATCCAATTATATAATAGAGCAAATACTCCTCCACAAAAAGCACCGCAAGCAAAACCCCATAATAAAGCCAAAAATGCTCCCCCAACCGTCAAGGTTACTCCAGGGTATATTGAAGCTAATAATCCAGCCGCCTCTGGGCTTGTCAATAATGTATTAACTCCAAAAACTCCTCCTGCCAATACTTCCCAGAATAAAGTCACTCCCCATAAAATACCTCCAGTAATAGCTAAAGCTTTTACATTAAACTCCATAATAAAGTATTCTTAAAATTTATTGATTTTCTTCGACCTTTTTAACGGCGTGTTTTATTATTTCCAAATTACAACTCTTGTTTTTTTTACACCAGGCTTCGCATTTTTCGGCCCACTCTCTCTCTGTATAATCAAAGCCGCATTCTTCACACTGATATAAATCTTTATTTTCTTTTACCATAAACTTAATTTTAGTATTTTTTATTAAGATATTGTTTGGGTATATATAATTCTTGGGCTTGTTCCTGAAGTTTTTTAATGATATTCATCTTAAGGCCGGTCAGCCGAATTAAATCTTTAATAGAATATTTTAACAAATCTTTGGCTAAGATAAGTTTTTGCTGGGCTAATCTTTCTCTGGTATATTTGTTCAGCGAAGGTAAAATAGTAATGGGATAGAGACCCTTCTTTTCAATAAGATATTCCAAGCCCTCGTTTTTAGGATAACGCCAGCTAATAATTTTTAAACCAACACAACGGGCATAGCGAACAGCTCCGCTTGTACACCTGGTATTGGTCACCAGCAAAGCCCGTTGAAAATTCCTCCCTTCTTTTAGATCCAAAAATCTAGCGAAAGTGTACAAAACTACTTTTGTATCTGAATATAATCCTCGGTGATTATGGTACTTGCATTCAACCATAAAGCGCTTTCCATTCTTTCTTGCGATAATATCAACTTCATGTCTTATGCACTTTCCTTTTATTATCCTCCCAACCTCTGTCTTAAAGCCGTGCTCTTTTAAAATTTCAGCAATATATTTCTCAAAAGGAAAACCGGTTGGCCCTAATTCCATTATAGATTTCTTAAGATTGTATTTAGCAGCCAGTATTGGATTTTCTTTTTTGAGATAACTGGTAGCCTGTTTAAGAACTTCTTTTGAGTTTATCCCGTGATAGATATTTTTTGCTACTTTGGTTGAAACTTTCTCTGCTAAAGAAGCATCAACGCCCGCTCTCTTTAAAGAACGGTAAAGCTTTCCTTTGCTAAATCTTTCTCTTTTACCGGTAGCTTTGATTATATCTCTATTGTTTCTCATTCTTGTTTAAATATAGTTCTATAAACCTTAAAAACCAGCTACTCTGAAGCGATATTGAATCTGATGAGAAGATTCCCGATATTGCAATTATTACTGAAGTCACAGCAATTTACAAAATAGTCATAGGTTGTACCGTCTGAAAGCCCGGTAATATTCTTTTGGTGATAAGTATTATATTCATTAGAAGAAAAACTAGAATAAGATCCTTCCGGAGTATCTGAATAGCTGCATCTCGCTGCCTCATTTGTAGTAATGGTCATGGTTACTCCTTTGGTGCCGGCCGGAAGTTCGCCTGTTGGATAAGGATGTCGTCTTTCAGGAGGAGTTGTATCTTCTGGTAATGGAACGAAAAAAGATATTTCAAAGTCATCAATGTTTTTATTGCCCTCCTCGTCATTGCATCTCACGTAAAAAATATAATCGTTACCGGGCAAAAGGGTGGTAATAAAACTTGAATGGAAGGTATTCTGGGTGTTTTCAAAGGTTTTTTGTATTCCATCGTAACCCAAACCAGAAACTTGACTATACTTACAAGTAGCTATTTCATCTGTCTCCAAGCTAATAGTATATTTTAAAGTTCCCGGATCCAAATCATATCTAGGCTGAGGATTGGATCTCTTGGGAGAATCTAAATCCGGCTCTTCTTTTACTTCAGGTAATTCCTCTTTGACTGGAGGAACGACCTCTGTTTTGATTGGAGAAGATTTTGGAGGTGGAGATTTTCTGGGAGTTGAAGAAGACGGAGACATTAAAGGAAATGTTGAAAAGATATCTCCAGCAACATTCCTAAGAGCTGGATAGACAAAAACACCTATGACAATCAAGATCAAAAATAGGGCAATTACTTGAATGAATCCTTTTTCGTTATTCATTGAATTAAAGCTTACTTTCTGTTTATATTTATATTATAGAAAATTATATAAAAAAATAAAAGCAGGGATAAAAAATGCGCTGACTTCTTTAAAAATGAGGGCAGCGCTATATAAAAGAGATCTTGCTGAATAAGATCCCTTTTTTTTCTGTTATATCTAACCGGATTTTCCCTCTTTCTTTGAAATCATAGGGCTGATTATCCTTTAAGTGCTTTAACTGTTGTATTTTAAGAATGTATTCTATAGTCTTTCCACTAACTTCTTCTTCTTTCCCTGCTATCTTTGTCCAGTTTATCCCCCTTGATGGCAATGATTTTTGGAACTCACAGTCTCTAATAAGGCGGGATAATTCACCCTTGAGAAATCTTCTTACTTCACCTACTGTAAAACGTCTTTTTTGTCCTATATTCAATTTAATCTACTACTATTATAGAACTGTTTTTCAAAAAAGTCAAGTAGAATTCTACTAAAAAAGGGCGTTTTAAGAAACGTCCCCATATTACCATCCTATTATAATTTTATAAAAATTTATCAAACCTTTTATTTTTTGAGATTATTTAAGATAAGTTTTATTGTTTTAGATAATCTGGTGAAAATGAAAATGACGGAAACCTCAAAAGTGATAATTGAAACCTCGCTCAAGGATCGCACCGTTGCCTCGCCCGAAGGATCGCTAAAATAGTTTCTTGTTACGAAATTAATAATATACAAAGCAAGAGCCAAGCCAATCCAGGAATAAAGAAACCATTCTCCGTGCCTTTCTCCCCATTTTTGACCCATCCACCTCAACATCTCTTTATGAAAAGAATAAATAAGCAAAACTCCGATATAAAAAAGGCCTATCTGGGGAGGAGGGAAAAATCCACGGCTAAAAAACTCTGTCAGTATCATAATCATTGTAATTACAGTAATAACAGAACAAATCCTAAATAGGTTCTTGCTTATAGCAGATTCTATTCCCCTAATCTTCTTTAATTGTTTATTAGATATTTTAGACATATTCTCTGTAAATATTATGCCATAAATTTAAAAAATATAGTATGGAAAGCTTCTCTCTTTCTCTTATTATATCACCTTACAAAATAAAGCCCACTTTAAAAAAGTGGGGTTATAAAAAGAACTTAGATGTTGCTTTTGCTACCCAAGCGTAATTCTTGCTGATATCTTTCAGTGCTTTAGTTGTAGTCTCATTAAGATTACGGTAAACTTGCTTGTCTTTCATTTGGCTTTTGTCGCCGTAGGGCCAGATTCGCCAAGAATCGTTGTCAATAACATCGCCTACAAGTATTTCACCTGTTATTGCATCATATCCACACTCTATTTTTAGATCCACTAAGGTGACTTTTTGTTCCGTCCAGGCGTTTTCTAGAATGGTAAAGACAAAAATTAAGATCCTGCTGAGTAGTTTAATCTCTTTTGAAATCTCTGGTATGTTGGAATATTGGGGAAAATCTTTTGATAAATCTCCTATATAGCTTTCTGATAAAATTGGCAGCTTGGCACTATAGAGTTTGAAGCGCTGGCTTTTCTCATCCCATACCATTAAAGGGTCATGTCTAGCATCGTCTTTAAGAAAGAACTCTATAACGAGTTGATCAAAGATAGTTCCTTCTTTAACTTCTAGGTTGCGGTTCAAATAAGAACCTGTAGCTATTCGGCGAGAAACTAATTCAATAGGAATCATTTCTAATCTTCGGGCCTTAAAAGTTCTTTCTTCTACTTGCTTAATGAAGTGAGTGTGAATTCCCTTTTCGTTGAGTAAACGGAAACAATTACTAGTAGTTGTTGTAGAAAATACTGCTTTATTTTTAAGAACATCCCGTTTGGCTCCGTCTCCGGCTGTTATGTCATCTTTATTTTTAATAAAGACTTCTCCAGGAGATATCTCCAAAATGATCTTAGTCTTTCCTTCTGCAATCATTTTTGTCAATTTTCTATCGCTTTTGATAATAATATTCTAATTAAGAGATGTCAAACAAAAAACCAAGCCCTTAGTGGACTTGATTAACTCATATTTTTTATTTCTTCTGATGTAAAAGAAGTAAGCCATAAGATAAACGGCCTCCGAAGTTTGTCTACAGACCAATGATTATCTTTAAAAATCGATGCTTTTTCTATCCTAAAACGAGAAAGTAAAGACGTAGTAGCTTGTAAATGCAAGGGCGATAATCTATTGTGTTCTAATAAAAATTTTTGTTTTGCGCTCATAGATTCTTAACTCTTTTACTCTACACTTATCTTTAAAAAAAATCAAGCCCTGGTGGCTTGAAAATTTTCTTGTTAATCAACGAATGTTAAAGCTTTTCCTCGCTGGGTTCCACGGCCAGTTCTTCCAATTCGATGAATGTAATCATCGTACGTTCCTGGAATTTCGTAGTTAATAACATGCGTAATGTTATCAATATCTAAACCACGAGCTGCAACATCAGTTGCCACCAAAGCCTGCACGCGATTCTGCTTAAAGCTTAACAAAGCTCGTTTTCGCTGTGTCTGCGTTTTATTGCTATGAATAGATTCTACTTTTACCCCACGTCGTGTTAATATGCGTGATAAATTTTCTACTCCGCGCTTTGTTCGCCCAAAGACCAAAACTTTTTTAAATTCGTTATTTTGCAATAAATCGTGTAAGATATCTACCTTGTTTAAATAACGAACCCGTACAACATCTTGTTCAATGTTTTTTGGAGTTTCTGTCGTTTTTACAGAAATTGTACTTGGATTTTTTAAAAAGTCACTAATAAGCGCTCCTATGGTTTTTGACATAGTTGCAGAAAAACAAAGCGTTTGCCGCTCTTTTGGCACATGAGACATTAAGAAGCGGATGTCGGCTATAAACCCCATATCAAGCATCCGATCTGCTTCATCAAGTACTACTGTATGCACTCCATTCAGTATGAAAGCGCCCCGCTTTACTAAATCAATAAGGCGCCCTGGAGTGCCAATAACAAAATTATTTTTATATCGCAATTTTCGGATTTGTATCCATATCTGTTCTCCTCCTACACAGATTACAGAATATACACGCATGCGTTTCGTAATGCTCTGAAGCTCTTGCCCTATCTGTAGCGCAAGTTCCCGAGTAGGAGCTATAATAAGAATTTGTTCATGCGGATTTTGCAAAACTTTCTCAATAAGCGGAAAAAGGAAGGCTGCTGTTTTTCCGGTTCCCGTATTCGCAAGCCCGACCACGTCTCTTCCCTGAAGAATAGGAAAAATAATTTTATCTTGAATAGGAGTTGGTTGCGTATATCCCTTCTCTTCAATAGATCGTAACAATGCAGAGTTTAGTTTAAAATCTGCAAATGAATATTCCGGCACAAACACCTTTTCTGGAACGAATGAAGATGCCGTTTTATTAATAAAAGAAGATATATCGAGTTTTGAACTTTTTGGCCCACCACGAAATCTGCCGCCTCTCTTTGAGTGGCTAAATTTTGTATGTTGTCTAAATTTTCCGCGTGCCCGCTGTCTGGGTCTTTTTTGATTATACATATTGTTTATTTTCTCGTTTTGCTCTTGTGCGATCTATTTCCGTAAGATATTTCTTTCTTAACCTTACATTTTTAGGCGTTATTTCTAAATATTCGTCTTTATTCATTATTTCCAAGCCCATTTCAATGGTTATAATTCGGGGAGGCGTAAGATTAATAGCCTCGTCAGTAGCTGAAGCCCGCATATTAGTAAGGTGTTTTCCTTTAATTGGGTTTACTGTCATTTGAGTTCCTTTTGCTGTATTTCCAATTACCATACCCTCATAGACTTCAGTGTTTTCTTTAATGCACAAGGTGCCCCTGGTTTGCAGGTTGTCGAGCGCATAGGCTAATGTTTTGCCAGTTGACCCAGAAATCATCGACCCAATCTTTCTATGTGCAATTTCTCCCGTGTATGGGCGGTACCCAATAACCCGACTTGCTAAGATTCCGTTTCCTTTCGTATCTATAATAAATTGGTTTCTATATCCGAATAAACCGCGGCTTGGACCTTCAAACTGCATAAAATAACGGCCTTCTTTAAGCTCCATACGCACCATTTGCGCTCCACGAGAGCTTAACTTTTCAATAATTGTTCCCTGAAACTCTTCTGGCACATCTACGACAATTTCTTCAAAAGGTTCATGCTTTTTTCCGTCAATTTCTTTTATAATGACCTGGGGCTGAGAAACCTGAAGTTCATACCCTTCTCTCCTCATGTTTTCAATAAGAATAGCTATATGCAATTCCCCTCTTCCGTATACGACAAATCGTTCAGCCGATTCTATATCAAAGTCTATTTTTAATCCTACGTTTACCTCAAGCTCTTTTTCTAATCGTTCTCGAAGCTGTCGACTTGTCACAAACTTCCCCTCTCGTCCAGCGAACGGAGAATCGTTTACTAAAAATGTAAGTTCAATAGTGGGTTCGTCTACAGTAATGCTTTCGAGCAACTCTTCGTCTGCAGACATTGCCAACGTATCTCCAATATATGCGTCCGAAAGTCCGGCAATTATAGCAGCATCGCCAGCTTCAACTCTTTGTACGTCTTTTCTCGCAATGCCTTCAAATGTAAATAGTTTTGTCACCTTATGGCTAGTAGTTTTGCCGGAATGCTTTTTTACATATACAGTATCTCCAACATTAACACTGCCGCTATAGACACGAACAATTGCAAGCCGCCCTAAAAAGTTATCGTATGCCAAATTAAAAGGCTGGGCGCGAAACGGTTTGTCGTTGTCTTTTGAAGCTACTGGCACATGCTCTAATATCGTGTCTAAGACCGGAGTAATATCTTTTGCTTTATCGGCAAGATTACGTTTTGCAACGCCATCTTTTGCAATAGTGTATATAACTGGAAAATCAAGCTGCTCGTCGGTTGCTCCAAGTTCTGCAAACAACTCAAATACCTCACTGTGCACACGGTCTGGATTTGCTGCCAGCTTATCGATTTTGTTAATTACGAGTATTGGTCGCAATCTAAGCTCCAAAGACTTTTTTAATACAAAACGCGTCTGCGGCATTGGCCCTTCTGCAGCATCCACAAGCAACAGCACTGAATCAATAGAGCGTAGTACTCTCTCTACCTCAGACCCAAAGTCTGCGTGCCCTGGCGTATCTACAATGTTAATTTTAGTATCTTTATATAGTACGGAGGCATTCTTTGAATAAATCGTAATTCCACGCTCTTTTTCAAGCGTGTTTGAATCCATACTTACTTCGCTGTCTGCAGCACCTGTTTGCCATAAAATAGCATCAGTAAGTTTAGTTTTCCCATGGTCTACATGGGCAATAATAGCTATATTTCGAATTTCCATGTTAGTAAATTTAGCATAATAAAAAAATCTCCTCGATAATGTAAGGAGATCACGGCGGCTTCACAAACTAGTGAAACCATAAACTCTCTCGTAGTTTTTGTCTCCTTGTTAGGCCATATTAATGACTTTTCGAATCGAACGTCTTTAATAGTATCATATCTACTTTGGTATGTCAAGAATAATTTTTTATTTGAATAATTTGCCAAAAAAAATCAAGCCCTGGATAGACTTAAAAATAAAAAAATAAGGGAAACACGAATGTCTCCCGAATTTACTGTTAGTTGCATTGGAATTGAACGTTGTATGATGCTAGGTTATAGGAATTAGAGATTTCAATCTGCCATTCATAGGTGCCTTCTGGCTCAATAGGGCCCTCAGAAGAAGTCCCGCCTACATAGTACTTGTCGGATTCGTCTAAGAAACGACCATCATTATCTCTTGAAAAAATAGTAAAGTATAGATTAAGCCTGTATTCTCCTTCGCCTCTTTGCCCTTCGGTTCTGAAGACAATAGATTTATCACCAATGTTTCTGATCTTGATCTGAACATATTGTTTTCCCATGTATTGATATGCCGTATGCTTTACTATTTCGATTTTCCCTTTGATTTCCTTACACAAGGAACCAATAGACCCTTTTATTTCTTTCTCTTCTCTGGTTGAATTCTTGATTAGATTGGCGAGTGTAAATTTCAGATCCCCAACTTCTTGATTAAGCTGAGCAATTTTAAGTTCTTTTTCTCTGTTCTCTTGTTGTTTATCGGCTAATTCGGTTGTCAGTGAGTCAACCTCATTCTGAAGAATCGCTGACTTTCCGTCTTCACATTCAATTGTTTGAGTTTTAGTAGATGTAAATATGTATCCTATTGCAATTCCAACGACTAAACCAATTACTAACGCAGTGATGACCACGCTTTTATTCAATTCTCAAACATCTCCTAAGCTTATTATAATCCAAAAAATTGGCTTTGTCAAGTCTCTCTACTAAAAAACCACCTTCCTGGCGGTTTTTTTGGATTATTTTATCTATTTAGTCCTATAAATGGACTGGCCTGTCCCCAATACTGAGGAACCTCACCATTCCATTTTTCTATCCAGCGAAGTTCTACCACTTTAGGGTTAGCTATTAAAGCCTGGGCCTCAATCAGAATAGCTCGAGCCTTACCTTCGGCAGATGTTATCATTTGTTCTTTTTCAATTTTTATTCTTTCTAAATCTCTATCAGCCTTTAGTTTTAATTGTTCGGCAGTAACTTTAGCTTCAATCGCTGCGTTAAACGCTGGTGAAAAATAGAAGTCAATAATATTAAACTCATCAACTATAATGGCGTGTTCCAGTAGCCTTTCTGCAAGATTCATTTTGATTTGTTCTTTCACTTCTTCCCTTTTCGTAATAAGTTCCTCGGCAGTGAATTTTGCGGTTATCGCTTTAACCGCTTCCTGAATAGAAGGAGCGATAATACGAACATTGTAATTTTTTCCCACCTCTTGCCAAATTTTATTTACTGATTCCGGAGATAAATGATAATTAAGGGCAATTTTGGAAGTTACTATCTGTAAATCTTTGGAGGAGGCGCTGGCGGCAACTTCATCCTTTTGAATCTTTACATCAATTTTCACTACCTCATGAACAAAAGGTATTTTAAAATAAAGACCTTCTCCAAAAACTTTATTTTGAACTGCCCCAAATTGAAGAAGTACCCCCCGTTCTCCAGCTCCAATAGTGCCAAAACTGCCAAAAATAATCATAAGGGCGATTAACCCGATAACTATGGAAGAAATAAATTTTTTTATTTTTATTTCTGGCATTCTTTCAGGTGTATTTATTGGATTTATATTCATCTGTTCCATATTTTAATTGAGTTAGTTATTTATTAACATTCTCGACTATATCTATTATACCAAAAAAGTATCTGATTAGCGATTTTAATTTGCTCTTGGGCGTGAACGACATTCAAACCTGTTTGGAATAAAAAAAATAGTGCCTTATCTTTAAAGATTTAGCACTATGGTAAATTATTTGTTTTTATAAAAGGGCGATTGTTTCTAATATATCCTTCCTCATCCAATTCGTTTGTATGTAGCCAATACTGCCTTGAGGGATAGAATTAATAAATACCAGTACTTTTACAAAATAATCCCTTGCTAAATTTTCAGCTTCTTTTCGTCTATCACCACCGAATATTACTGTACATTCCCGACTCTTGTCTTTTTCTATTAGTTCCTTAATTTCTTCAACTGTATCCACTAGTCGGACTTCTTGTCCAATCTGAGTCGTTGATTCCTCGGTTATTTTTTTCAAGAGAAGAGGTATATACTTATTTTCTCCTTCTTCTTTAACAATTAGAATTTTTTTCATTCTGATTTCACTAACTCCTATACTAAATATATTCAATGATTTGTCAATCAAAAACCGCCTTCTTGGCGATTTTAATTTGCTCGCTCTAGCGGACGATTTTAGAACCTTAGACTGGGGAAAAGTCTATAAACACCCTAATATAGTCTTAAATCAATTAAGAGAATTAGCTGGACGATGTTAGAACCTGTTTAATGCAGGATATTTTATTAAAAAATTAATTAGTAAAGAAATCTAGTATGTTTTCAGCAGTTTTTGTCCCTCTTTTATAAAGTTCTGTATATCCGCATTTTTTACAAGTTAGGGTCACAAATTTTAAGTTTTGAATATTGAAAAGTTTAGTCCAAAAACCTCCAGGTGCTCTTAATTCACCAGACTCAAATTCAGTATCTCTACATTTGCTACATTTATAATTTAATTTTTCCATAATTTTTATTCTTAATTATTATATCTCTAACCTACCAAAAAATTGCCAAAAAGGCAATCTTTTGAAGTTAACTCCCCCTATTGGACACGTTCAGA
>DJKW01000007.1:0-38765 GCA_002434805.1 Patescibacteria group bacterium UBA6532 | reverse complement strand
CCTATTGGACACGTTCAGAACCTTAGATTGGGTAGGAATAAAAGAAGAACTTATAGAATTGGAGTTTATTAGATTAAATGTATAAAAAAAGCCGTGAGGGCGTGGACGATGTTAAAACCTGGTTAATTAAAAAATGAAGCCTCTCAACACGGAAATCGTCAAGAGGCTTTTCGGCGTTCGAACTCTTCTTCGTCTTTTATGACTTCGAAGTGTTCAAAGATTTCGCCAGCTTTATGAATTTCGATTCTAACTGGTTTTATCTCATCCAGTTGAACCTCTAGCTCATACTCATTCGCCCATCTTCTCTTCTCTTTTGGAATATCAGCGATATCTATGATTTGTATATAAACATCTTCTTCGGGATTTAGCTTGTCTAACTTCTCAAAGTAGACGATTCCTCTTTTGATACTCATCATATTCTTACCCAATTTCGGCTTTGCCGCGAAGAAAAGTGCAAAGGCGAACGAAGACGAAAGATAGATTACATTTCTGCGTTTCCGCTCTCGCTCTTTTCTATCTTTGTCTGGCGAATTTGTAAGCTGGTCATTTTTCAAGATTTTGAAAGGTCTGTTGCTTCCGTGATATAACAATATTTTCTTCTTCCTCCTATTTATATTATAACACATAAAATTATATATTGTCAAGTATAATTCTCTACAAAAAAACCGCCTGATTGGCGATTTTAATTTGCTCCCCCTATTGGACACGTTCAGAACCTTGGATTGGATAGGAATAAGAGAAAATCTTAGAGAATTGGAGTTTATTAGGTTAAGTGTATAAAAAAGAGCTATGAGTTAAATAACACATAGTCTTTGAATAATAAAGAACTAACTTTTTGATAATTCTTTATTTTCTTTATGGAATGTTGGTAGAAACGACGCATTTTTGTGGCAGAATCTAGCATTTCGTCGCTAGGTATCCCACTGAGCAGTTAAACGTCTTTTTCGAGCATTATCGACCTACCAACAATTCTATTTTAGCATACTTACGGAATTTGTCAATAATTTATTAAACTCCTATAATATCAGAAGAAACAAAAACCGCCTTCTTGGCGATTTTTTAAAGCGAGCTCCGCGGGTAGGATTCGAACCTACAACCTAGTGCTTAACAGGCACCCGCGCTACCATTGCGCCACCGCGGAATGTACGTCGTAAAACGACGCTATCGATTATACACTATTTTAATATCCTTTCAACTTTTTTAGGGAACGGTGTTCTCTTATTTTATCTAAAGACTTAGCTTCAATCTGACGAATTCTCTCCCGGGTCACTCCAAACTCCTGGCCCACCTCTTCTAAAGTGTGGGTAATTCCATCATCTAAACCAAAACGCATTCTTAATATCTTTTGCTCTTTTGGGGTTAAATCAAATAGAATTTCTCCAAGTCTCTCTTTAAGAAGCATTCTTCCCGCTTGTAAAGAAGGAGCAATTATTTTTTCGTCTGCAATAAACTCGGCTAAAACACTGTCTTCTTTTTCTTCACCAACCGGAGTTTCTAAAGAAACTGTTTCTTGGGAAATTTTCATAATATGGTGAACTTTATTAACCGGAAGACCCATTTCAGCAGCAATTTCTTCTGGTAATGGCTCTCTGCCTAAATCCTGAAGAAGCCTTCGCCTCACCTGAGTGTATTTGGAAATAGTTTCTACCATATGCACGGGAATACGAACAGTTCTGGATTGATCGGCTAAAGCTCGCGTAACGGCTTGACGAATCCACCAGGTAGCATAGGTTGAAAACTTATAACCTTTTCTCCAATCAAACTTCTCTACTGCCCTAAAAAGCCCGAGATTCCCTTCCTGAATCAAATCAAGCAAGGTTAAGTTCGGAGACCTACCAATATATTTTTTAGCAATAGAGACTACCAATCTCAAATTAGCCCGAGCTAATCTCTTCCTTGCCTCGTCATCCCCCTTCTCAATTCTTCTAGATAATTCTTTTTCTTCGTCAGCAGTCAAAAAGGAAACCCGGCCAATCTCTTTTAAATACATCTGGACTGGATCTAAACGGCCCTCAGAAGCTTTACCAAGTTTTTCTGTCCTTACTTCTTTTTTAGAAGACGCCAAAAACTCCCGGCTTTCTTTTACTTCAATCCCCCTTCTGTCTAATTCTTCATAAAGGGCTTCTAATCCTTTAAGATCTTTATTGATTTCGGGAAAGGAGTATAAAATTTCAGCAAAAGTAATAAAACCTCGAGACTCCACTTTTTTAATCAAAGAATCAATCTTTTCCGGGGTCATAGCCTTTCTGGACCTTCTTCTCACAACCCTTTTTCGAGAAACCTTTTTCTTTAAAGTCTTCTTTCGAGCAATCTTCTTTTTTATTTTCTTTCTTTTCTTTTTCTTTGGCTTTACCTTTAACTTCTTCTTTAGTTTCTTTACGGTCTTTTTCTTCTTTCTTTTCTTAGGTTTTTTCTTCTTTGGTTTTTTGGTTTTTTTCTTTTTCTTGGTTTTCTTCATGTCTAAAATTTAATTATCAGATAATTGGCCGGCTAATTTTTTAAATTTTTCTATTAAATTATCTATTTTTTTTATATCCTTTTTTTCTTCAGCCTCTTTAATCTCTTGGGAAATTCCATCTAATTTGTTCTTTGTATCCAAATTTTTCATTTCCATGAGACAGGTTTGTATTTCTGTTTTAGAATCAACTTCTTCTTCGACTTCAGCTTTTAAGAAAAGGTAATCGCTTAAATATGAAGTTTCCAAAATACGCCCTTGCCTTAAATTAATAAAAATGGTTTGAACTTCAGAACGAAAGTATGGAAGGTATTCATCGGTAATTAGATGCAAGCTGCTCTCCGGGTTTTTGCAAACCAAGGAAGCGGCTGTGTCTTCTAATAATCTTTGCCGGGGCACTATTATTATAGAATCTGCCTCTTCTGTATTCTCCATTACCAACCCCTTTTTAACGTTCTTCATTTCATCTTCCACAATCCCTTCTCTTACCTCTAATCTTTTAGCTAACTCCTGAATCCAGTGGGACTGCTCAATTCGATTGGGGATTCTTTTGATTAATGGCAAAAGAAGTTTAGATATTTCCCTTTTACCTTCGGGTTTCTTAGAATCGAATTTAGAAAAAGTTGTTTCAAAATAGAATTCAATAATGGAACGGGCTTTAGCTACCAATTCTTCCCAATTCTTGGGATTCTCTAAAATAACATCTGCTGGATCCTTGCCCTCTGGCATAGTGATTACTTTAATATTAAAGCCAGCGTTTTGGGCCAAGTCTATTCCTCTTTTTGTGGCCATATCCCCGGCAATATCCATATCAAAAGCAGTAAAAAGATTACTGGAATACCGCCTTAAGAGATTTAATTGATTTGGAGTAAGAGCGGTTCCCGAAGTAGCCACCACATTTTTAAGACCTGCTTGCCAGCTCATAATTACGTCGATATATCCTTCAACCAAAAGGCAAAAGTCTTTTTTCCTGATTTCCACCCTTGTTCTGTCCAAACCGTACAATATCCGTCCTTTATCATACAAAAAGGTAGCTGGCGTATTAACATATTTTGCGATTTCAATTTTTTTCGTCTTCTCTGTATCAAAAATCCTGCCCCCAAAACCAATAACCTGGGAGTTTAAATCAAAAACGGGAAACATGATCCGCCCCCGGAACCGATCAAAATAATTATCAGCTGATTTCTTTATAGCAAGACCGGCCTTCTCAATCTCTTCTCTTTTATAACCCTTTCCAACTAAAAAATCAGAAAGGCCCTGCCAGCTGTCTGGAGCATAACCCAAACGCCATTTTTTAATGCTTTCTTCGCTAATGCCACGATTTAAAAGATATTCTTTAACCTTGTTTCCCGCCTGGCTCTCCTTAAGCTGTTTTTCAAAAAATCTAGTAGATAATTCAGAGATTTCGTAAAGGCGCTCTCTTTGAGTTCTTAATTTTGGATCTTGCTTTTTTAGTTCTATTCCCGCTTTTTGGGCTAAAACTCGCAAAGCATCGCCAAATTCAATTCCTTCAATTTCTCTGACAAAAGCAAAAATATCACCTCCTTTCCCGCAGCCAAAGCAATGCCAAATTTGTCGAACCGGAGAAACAAAAAAAGAAGGCTTTTTTTCTGAATGAAAAGGGCAAACAGCTCTAAAATTAGCTCCAGCTTTCTGGAGTCTAATATACTGCTGGATTACCTCAACAACATCCAAACGATTTTTGATTTCGTCAATTGGAGAAGAAATCATAAATTTCTAACGAGACTTATTTGCGCTTACTTTTATCTGTCCATTGGGAATTGAATGCTCTACTCCTTCAGCATCTTTTATAATCGTCCGCCTGAGATTCAAATTTTTAACTACTCCCTCAATTCCGGCAATTTTCACAGAATCTCCTACTCGATATTGATCCTCTAAGATTATAAAGATGCCTGCCAAAAAATCAGCAATTATGTTTTTAGCTCCCATACCGATAGCCAAGCCAAGCAGTCCTGCTCCAGCTAAAATAGGAGTAACATCCATTCCAAATTCAGGAAGAACAGCCATAATAGCTATTACCCAAATAACAATATTCAAGATACTGTTAAAGATTCTTATCAAAGTATCTTCTCTTTTTTTCTCCCCTTCCTTGTCCTTGGTTACCCGGTCTGGTTTCACTGCTTCTCTAATAAATTTTTCAATAAAAACTTTTCCGAAGCGGCCAATTAATTTCGCCCCGATTAAAATAACGATAACCTTAATTCCGCTGGATAAAAACCAGGGTATTAAATTGCTTAAAATTTCTTCGTAGTTCATAGTTTTGATGATTTTATTTATTTATTAATTTTGGTAAACTGGCGGAAGGGGCGGGACTCGAACCCACGAAGCCCGTGAGGGCTTCCTGCTTTCCAAGCAGGTGCAATGGCCGCTATGCGACCCTTCCTTACTTTGGCAAACCTGCAATCAATTTGGCGATATTTGGATGCTGGACAACAAACTTATAATTCAAAACCTTTAAAATTGCCAAGAAATCCAGGACTTCATCTTTTAAGGATTCAGGACCTGAAAATATCTCCCAAAACTCTTCTCTTAAATTCTTTAAATGATTATTAAAAATCTCCCAGTCTGCCTTTTGCTTTAAGTACTTAATTATCCTCTTAAACTCTCCTCTGTCCAGCCAAATACCATTGCAAATATTGCAGAGATCAACCTTAATTTTTGAATTACCGTAATTTACCTCATAAAGAGGCAAACGGCAGCTAGGACAAAGCTTTTGACCGGAAGAGATTTTAAACTTTTCCTCATTTTTCCAAAGATCAATATCCAGCCATCTTAAGCTTCTATCCTTGTAGTCTTTGGCCAATCTCAATTCATTTTCTTCAAACCAAAATCCAAGGCATTTTGGGCAATAATCCACTTCTACTCCATAAAAGACGGTTCGATCAAGATTAATTTTACAAACAGGGCAAATCATCTTAATGCTTTAGTTTAATTGGTTTCTTATTTAAATTCAAGCATGCGAAGCGCCTTGACCCTTTCTTTTACTGGCGGATGGGTCCTAAATAACTTATGAAGCCAAGAAGCCTTCTCTTTTCCCCGAAAAGGACTGGAAATATAAAGATGGGAGGTTGCATCGTTGGCTTCTTTAAGAGGATTGGGGTCTGATGAAATCTTTTCTAAAGCCCTGACCAACCCTTGAGGATACCTCGTTAAAATGGCTCCGGAAGCATCTGCCAAAAACTCCCGCTTTCTGGAAATGGCTAATTTTATTAAAGTGGCGAAAATTGGAGCTATAATCGCTAAAGCTACAGCAACCACCATCATAATCAACCCGATCTGTCCGCTGCCGCGATCGTTCCGCCTGCCAAGTCCTCCCCAAAAACTTATCCGAAAGAAAAAATCAGTCATTATGACAACCATCCCGACAAAAACAACGACAATTGTCTGTAAAAGGATATCTTTGTTTCCAATATGGGAAAGTTCGTGGGCAATCACTCCTTCCAATTCCGAACGGTCTAATTTTTTAAGAAGTCCTCTGGTTACGGCCACAACCGCATGTTGAGCATCACGGCCGGTAGCAAAAGCATTGGGTTGTTGAGCATCAATTATATAGATCTTCGGCAAAGGAAGGCCGGCAGTAATACAAAGATTTTCAACCACTCTGTAAAGCTCCGGGTTGTCTTTCTTTTCAATGGGTTTAGCATGGCTCATTTTTAAAACAATCTTATCTGAATACCAATAACCGACAAAATTTATTAAAATGCTAAAAATTACTATTACCCATAAAATAGAAGGGCTTTGAAAAAAATAAGAAATAATCCAGCCAACGCCTATAATTAAGATTAAAAAGCCGGTTAGATATAACCAGGTCTTGCGAATATTTGACGAAGCTTGGGTATAAAGAGTAGCCATTAGCGAAATTAAAACTTCACTTTTGCTGGCTGGCGGGCCTCAGCTTCTAAAACTTCAAAAAACTCCTTTTTCTCAAATTTAAAAAGATTGGCAATAATATTTGCAGGAAAGCTCTCAATTGAAATATTAAGGTCTCTGACATTGCCGTTATAGAACCTCCTGGATGCCTGAATTTTGTCTTCGGTATCTCGAAGCTCTCTTTGGAGTTCGAGAAAATTAGCTGAAGCCTTTAAATTGGGATAATTTTCAGATACGGCAAAAAGGGACTTTAGAGTGGATGAAAGAAAATTCTCAGCTTCCCCTTTCTCTTTAACTGTTTGAGCTCCCATTGCCTGAGTCCTTGCTTGGGTTACTTTTTCAAAAAGCTCTCTCTCGTGGGTAGCATATCCTTTAACCGTCTCAACTAAATTGGGAATTAAGTTATAGCGACGCTTTAATTGAACGTCAATGTCTGACCAGGCTTCTTTTGATCGATTGCGAAGGGTAATTAAACGATTATAAACAGCAACTACCCAAAGAACTATAAAAATAGGTATTATTAGAAGAATTAAAGTTAAATTCATAGTATTTTTAAGAGAAATTCATTTAAATCGACCTTTTGCTCTTCTAATGGATATTTTAAAGTAATTTCAGATTTTTGCAAACTGAAAACCCGTTTTAAGGCGGGTTTTCATAATAATAGAATTTGTGATTTTAGAATCCGCCTGGCATCATTCCAGCTCCCGGCATCTGAGGCATTCCGCCGCCTTTGTCTTTTTTCTCATCTGGTATGTCTGAAACTACGGCTTCCGTAGTCAAAAGCATAGAAGAAGCTGAAACTGCGTTCTCTAAGGCAGATCTGACAACTTTGGTTGGGTCAACGATTCCAGCTTGCATTAGGTCTTCATACTTATCAATGGAAGCATTGTAGCCAAAACTGCCGTCTTTATTTGAAACTTCAGCTGCCACTACAGATCCGTCTTTGCCGGCATTTTGAGCAATCTGGCGGATAGGCTCTTCTAAAGCTCTTTTTAAAATAGATGCTCCGATCTTTTCTTCGTTTTCTAATTTTATTTCATCAAGGCCTTTGATGGCTCGAATTAAAGCTACTCCTCCGCCAGGAACAATCCCTTCTTCAACAGCTGCTTTGGTGGCGGCTAAAGCGTCTTCTGTCTTGTGTTGACGGGCCTTTTGCTCAACTTCCGTAGCCGCTCCAACTTTAATGACAGCTACACCTCCGGCTAACTTAGCCAATCTCTCTTGAAGCTTTTCTTTGTCAAAATCAGAGGTGGTTGCTTTGATTTGGCTTTTTATCTGTTTAATCCTATCTGCAACTTTATCTTCGCCCCTACCTTCAATAATAGTAGTGTTTTCTTTGGTTGCTACTATCTTTCTTGCTCGGCCGAACATAGACAATTCAACTTTATCTAATTTCAAACCAAGCTCTTCTGAAATAACCTGGCCGCCGGTAATTACGGCAATATCTTCTAATATTTCTTTCTTTCTTTCTCCAAAACCAGGGGCTTTTATGGCCAAAGCATTAATAATGCCCCGAAGCTTATTGACAACCAAGGTAGTTAAAGCGTCTCCGTCTAAATCATCGGCAATTATGACCAATTCTTTTTTACCGGTCTTAGCTATTGTTTCCAGAATGGGCAGAATGTCCTGAAGAGAAGAAATCTTTTTATCGGTAATTAAAATATACGGATCTTCTAATTCTGATTCCATCTTTTCAGCATTGGTAATCATATAAGGAGAAACATATCCTTGATTAAATTGGAGGCCTTTAACAATTTCCTTTTCAATGCCAAAGGTCTGGGATTCCTCAACTGTGATTACGCCGTCCTTGCCCACTCCTTCCATTACTTCAGCAATAAGGTTTCCAAGGCCTTTATCTTCAGCTGAAATGGTTGCTACTTTAGCTATGTCATCTTTCCCGCTAATCTCTTTTGACATGCCTTTTAATGCTGAGATAACAACTTCAGCTCCCTTTTCGATTCCTCTTTTTAAAGCTAGAGGATTAGCTCCGGCCGTCACATTCTTTAAGCCTTCTGCAATTATAGCCTGGGCTAAAACAGTGGCCGTGGTCGTACCGTCTCCAGCTACGTCATTTGTTTTAGAGGCAGCTTCTTTAATTATTTCAGCTCCCATGTTTTCTACCTTGTCTTCTAACTCAATCTCTTTGGCAATGGTAACTCCGTCATTAGTGATAGTTGGGGAACCAAAACCTTTATCTAAAACAACGTTCCTCCCTTTGGGACCTAAAGTAACCTTTACGGCGTTAGCTAGCTTATCAGCTCCCATTTTTAATTTTCTTCGAGCGGTTTCGTCGTATTGAATTTGTTTTGCCATATTTTTATTCTAAGATTGCGAGGATATCTTCCTCTTTTGCGATTAAATATTCTTTCTCCCCGATTTTAAACTCATTTGGTCCGTATTTTGTAAACAAGACTGTGTCTCCGACTTTCACCTCAATAGGAATAATTTTTCCGGCTGAGGTTTTTTTGCCCGAGCCCACGGCAATAATCTTGCCTTTCTCCGGCTTTTCTTTTTCTGCGGTTTCAGGAAGCAGAATACCGCTTTTAGTTCTCTCATCTTCTTTAATCGGTTCAATAAGAAGATGATCTGATAATGGTTTGATTTTCATATAGTTAATTTAGTTAATAATCAATTAATTTAAAAATTAGCAAACGACGAGAAGGAGTGCTAATTTATACTCTTTTAATAATAATTATTTTAAAATTTATGTCAAGCCCTTTTTAGATATTGTCCGGTATAGCTCTTTTTATTCTTTGTAATATCTTTTGGCTGACCTTCTGTTATAATATTTCCTCCTTTGTCTCCGCCTTCGGGCCCTAAGTCTATAACCCAATCTGAATTTCTTATAAAATCAAGCTGGTGCTCTATGGTAATAACAGTATTTCCTTTCTCCACCAAACCTTTTAAAACCAAGATTAGTTTTTTAATATCGTCAAAATGGAGGCCGGTGGTCGGCTCATCTAATATGTATAGGGTTTTTCCGGTTGCCTGACGGCCCAATTCAGAAGCTAGTTTTATTCTTTGGGCTTCTCCACCGGACAAAGACGGAGCTGATTGTCCCAGCTCGATATATCCCAAGCCAACGTCATTTAAGGTTTTTAATTTGTAGTGCAGCCCGGGAATATGTTCAAAAAATTTCAAAGCGTCTTCTACTGTCATTTCTAAAACTCCAGCGATGGTCTCGCCCTTATACTCGACTTTGAGAACTTCTTTGTTATAACGTTTTCCTTTGCACTCTTTGCACTCGACATAAACATCTGACAGAAAGTACATTTCAATCTTTTTTACTCCTTGGCCTTCGCAAGCCTCGCATCTTCCGCCCTTAACATTAAAAGAGAAGCGGCCGGGCTGATAACCCCGGATTCTCGCTTCCTTGGTTTCAGAAAAGAGATCTCTGATATACGAAAAACAACCGGTGTAGGTGGCCGGATTTGACCTCGGAGTCCTTCCAATTGGCGACTGGTCAACTAAAACAACTTTATTTAAGAATTTGGTCCCCTGGATTTCTTCATGCTTTCCCGGCTCTTCTTTGGTGTTATAAAACTTCTTGAGAAGGGCTTTAGCTAAAATATCATTCATCAAGCTGCTTTTACCGGATCCTGAAACCCCGGTAATGCAGACAAACTTTTGAAGCGGGATTTTAACGTTTATATTCTTTAAATTGTGCTCTTTAGCTCCCTTAATAATTAAATGGCTTAGCTTGGAGCTGGAATTAAAATTCCCGCCTTTTACCTCTACTTTTTTTCTGCCAGATAAGTATTTACCGGTTAAAGTATTGGATTTTAATATTTTTTTTGGCGATCCCTGAAAGGTAACTTTTCCCCCGTGCTTTCCCGCTCCCGGCCCGATGTCAATTATCCAGTCTGCATCTCTTATTGTCTGGGGATCGTGTTCAACGACGACAACTGTGTTCCCTAAGTCTCTCAGATCTTTTAAGGTTTTAATCAGCCTTCTTTGGTCTCTTGGATGAAGACCAACTGAAGGTTCGTCTAAAATATACAAAACTCCGGTTAGCTTGGAGCCGATTTGAGTAGCCAGCCTTATCCGCTGTTCTTCCCCTCCAGATAAAGTTGCCGCTTTTCTATCAAGCGTCAAATAATCCAATCCAACATCTATGAGAAACTGGAGTCTATTAATAATCTCTTTAATTATGGGCTGAGCAATTTTAAGGTCATAATTCTTATCTGAAGTTTTAATAAGATTGCTGAAGAAATCTTTAACCTTGTTAATCGGTATTCCCACTATCTGATTAATGGACTTTCCGGTTATGGTTACAGCCAGAGCTTCTGGTTTTAATCTTTTCCCCTGGCAGCTTTCGCATTCCTTTTCAATCATATACTGCTCAATCTCTTCTCTTGTATATTCGGAATCGGTTTCATGGTATCTTCTGTTTAAATTAGGAATAACTCCTTCAAACTTTCCATCACCCTGAAGAATTATATCAACTACTTTTTTAGACAGATTCTTTACGGGCTCTTCCAAAGAAAAATTATGACTATCAGCCACGTCTTTTAACCGCCACCAAAAATAGCTTTGCCGGCCCAAGCGATGAGAGGCCCTCATCCAAGGCCTAATTGCTCCTTCGCTAATAGTTAAATTGGGATTAGGAATAACGAGTTTGGGATCTACTTCTAATTTCTCGCCCAACCCCTGACATCCCAAGCAAGCTCCATAAGGACTGTTGAAAGAAAAAAGGCGGGGCTCCACTCCCGATAAAGAAATCCCGCATTCCTCGCAGGCAAAATGCTCGCTGAATAAAATGTCTTTTGAGTTTTGAAATACTATTATTATTCCCTTGCCAAGCTTCAATCCTGTTTCTATTGAATCTACTAATCTTGGCTGATCAATATCCTTCTCAATTACCAGTCTGTCCACTACTACCTCTATGTTGTGGTTTTTATTCCTGTCCAAATTTAATGCCAAAGCTTCTTCAACCCGATGGAAAATATTATCAATCCTCACCCTGACAAACCCTCCTCTTTGAATTTCCTCTAAAATTCCTTGATGCTCTCCTTTTCTTCCTTTAACTATGGGGCCTAAAATAGTAATTTCCGTTCCAGATCTTAATTTTAAAAGCTGTTCTCTTATCTGATCAATAGTTTGGCAAGATATTAATTTTCCGCATTCCGGGCAATGAGGTTTCCCTGTCCTGGCAAACAAAAGCCGCAGGTAGTCATAAATTTCCGTAATAGTACCTACGGTTGATCTGGGATTATGGGAAGCTTTTCTTTGGTCAATAGAAATGGCCGGGCTAATTCCCTCAATCTTTTCAACATCGGGCTTATCCATTACCCCCAAGAACTGACGGGCATAAGAAGAAAGAGATTCAACGTATCTTCTCTGTCCTTCAGCATACAGGGTGTCAAAAGCAAGGGAAGACTTGCCAGAACCTGAAATCCCGGTAATGACCACCAGTTTGTTTTTGGGAAGGTCAACATTAATATTTTTTAGATTGTGAACCTTGGCTCCTTGGATTTTAATAGAATCTTTTATCATATATAAGTTAAGCCATTATAATAGAAATAGAGAAAAAATCAAGGCAAAGAAAGAAGAGATTTTTTATCCTTCCCTTTCTTTTGCTTTAATATTAATATTAATTAGATGTGGAAATTCATTAAAAAAGAAAATCTAGGCAGATTGCCAAAAGCTCCGGGCGTTTACTGCTTTAAAAACAAAAGCAAGAAGTTTTTGTATATTGGAAAATCTTCCAATTTAAAAGAAAGGGTAAAAAGCCATTTTAGGCAACCCTCTCCAAAAGACAGTTTATTGATTAAAGAAGTTAAAAGAATTGGCTTTATTGAAACCGATTCGGAAATTGAAGCTTTGATTTTGGAAGCCAATCTGATTAAAAAATATCAGCCAAAGCATAATGTTGTTTGGCGGGACGACAAAAGGTATTTTTATGTCGCTATTACCAAAGGAGAATTGCCAATAGTATTTATCACCCACCAGCCAAAAACCAATTATATCGGGCCCTTTACAGAAGGAAAGCCCTTAAAGAAAGCTTTACGCTTTCTGAGGAAAATATTCCCTTATTATGTTGTCAAAAAACATCCCAAGGTTCCCTGCATATACTGTCACCTGGGGATTTGTCCGGGGCCCAACCCGAATAAAAAAGAGTATAAAGAGAATATAAGGAACTTAATATTAGTATTAAGCGGAAAGAAAAAGTCAGTGGTTTCAAATCTTAAAAAAGAAATGGGGAAATGGTCAAAGGAAGAAAATTTTGAGAAGGCTCTTGAAACTAGAAACCAAATTATCGCTCTAGAAAATATTTTTGAACACGCTAAAATATTAAGCCTCCCGCAGATAGAAAAACTGCCCCAAACTAATTGGCCGACAATTGAAAACAAGCTGAAGAAAATTCTAAAAACAAAACAAAAGATTTCCCGAATTGAAGCTTACGACGTATCAAATATTCAAGGAGAGCTGGCAACGGGGTCGGCCATAACGTTTATTAAAGGTCTGCCAGATAAAAACTTTTACCGTAAGTTTAAAATTAAGATTACAGGCAAGCCAAACGATACAGCCATGCTAAAAGAATGTTTGAGGCGGCGCCTTAAACACAAAGAATGGCCCTACCCGGACTTAATTTTAATTGACGGAGGAAAAGGCCAGCTTAATGCAGCCAAATCAGTTCTTAATAACAAAATTAAATTAATTGCCTTGGCTAAAAGAAATAATGAACTTTACATTAAAGGCAAAAAGAATCCAGTTTTGCTCAAAGATTTCTCCAAGGAAATCTTTAACTTAATTCTCCAACTTAGAGACGAAGCCCACCGCTTTGCTAAAAGCTATCATAAAAAACTAAGAAGGAAATCATTAATTGACTCTTCCATTTAAGCGTGCTACCATAATAAAACGTGATACAATCTCTTATTCTTCAGATCTTATCTGGGATTTTAGGCCTCTGGCTGGCGGCTCGATTTGTATCTGGAGTAGAATTCACAGGGTCCTTGCAAACTTTATTGGCAGCCGGGCTTATTCTCGGCCTAATTAATTTATTTATTAAGCCAGTAATAAAATTAGTTAGTCTTCCAATCAGACTTTTAACTTTCGGGCTTTTTGGTATTATAATAAATATGGCCATGCTCTGGATTCTGGATATCGTCTTCCCAGAACTGATTATCTCAGGTATCACTCCGCTCTTTTGGGCAACAATAATAATCTGGGCCATTAGTTTAATCTTCTCTGTTACTGGAAAAGGAAAAATTTAGAAAACAAAAATGTCTATTCTCTATTTAGCTCAAATTATCGTTTCTATTCTGCTTATTATTTTTATCCTCGTTCAACAAAGAGGAACGGCTTTGGGTTCAGCTTTCGGAGGAAGCGACAGCGGCGGCGGCGAGTTTTACGGCACGCTCCGAGGCGTCCAAGAAAAGATTTTCTGGGCAACAGTAGTTCTGGGAGCTCTTTTTGTTATTCTTTCCCTTCTCAATCTTGTCTTTTAATTTATGGAGAACAATTCTGACCCCCTAAATCCTAAAAAAAGGGATTTAAGGCAGTTTTTTAATAAAATATTGACTAAAATCTTTAAGCCCCTCAAAGATAAATTGAGGAGGTTTTTCCCAGCTTGGCCTTCGTTTTGGCAATGGTCTCGGGCTCTGGACGTTTTATCAAAAAAAGAAAGAATGGCCTTTACTGTCTTAGCTTTTCTCTTTTTCATCTCTTCCATATACCTGACAACTACCTTTTACTCCAATAAAACAGAGGTTATACCTGCTTTTGGTGGTAAGTATATAGAAGGAATAGTCGGCCAGCCAAGATTTATTAACCCTATCTACGCTGCCAATTCTGATGCCGACCGAGACTTGGTTGAGCTTGTCTTTTCTGGATTAATGAAGTATGACTCTCAAGGAAACGTTGTTTTGGATTTGGCAAAAGATTTAAAAATTAATGACGATGAAAAAACCTACGAACTTTACTTAAAGGAAGACATTTTTTGGCATGACAATCAGAAGCTTTCGGCTGACGATATTATTTTTACCGTCAAAACTATTCAGAATGCTGACTACCGAAGCCCTTTAAGAGCTAATTGGTTAGGGGTGGAGGTGGAAAAAATTGAGAATCAAAATGGTTCTGGGATTCGTTTTAAATTAAAAAAGCCTTATGCTGCTTTCTTAGAAAGATTAACCTTAAAAATAATACCAGAGCACATTTGGCAAGACGTCCCTCCTCAAAACTTTCCTCTCTCTCTTTATAACCTCAACCCTGTTGGTTCCGGCCCCTATCGCTTTAAAAACCTAAAGCATGAAGATTCCGGCTTTATCCTTTCTTTAGACTTAATCAGCTTTCCAAACTATTTTAATAATAATGCGAATTTAGCCCAGATTTCTTTCCGTTTTTTTGAAGACGAGGAAAAATTAATTAAGGCTGCCAATGAAGGAGATATTAATGGACTATCCATATCTCTGATAGAAAACTTGGAACTAATTTCCAAAAACAAATTTAAAGAGTATTCTCTTTCCTGGCCAAGATATTTTGCTCTCTTTTTCAACTCTAAAAAATCAAAGTTTTTAGGGGAAGAGGAAATAAGGCAGGGCTTGAATTACGCCATCAATAAAGAAGAAATTGTAGAAAATATTTTAAAAGGAAAAGGAAATGTTGTTCATTCGCCAATCTTGCCTGATATCTTTGGATTCAACCCTCCTTCAAAAACCTACGCTTTTGATCCGGAAAAAGCAGCCGCCCTTTTCAGTGGTTTAGGATTTGAAAAAGAAAATGAAAAATTAGTAAAATTAGAACAAGTAGAATTATTTACTTTTAAAAGCGATTTGAAAGTCGGGAGCAGGGGGAATGAAGTAAAAGCTCTCCAGACTTGCCTGGCCAGAGATCCTGAAGTTTATCCCGAAGGAAAAATCACCAGCTATTTTGGTTCCCAGACTAAGGCTGCCGTTATTTTGTTCCAGGAAAAGTATGCTAAAGATATTTTAGAACCCTGGGGATTTAAAGAAGGAACAGGTCTCGTTAGTAAAACTACCCGCCAAAAGCTAAATGAAATCTGCGGCAAGCCCCCAGAACCCGAATTCCTTTCTTTCTCCTTAATTACGGTAAAAGACCCCTTAATGAAAAAAACAGCTAACCTCATTAAAAATCAGTGGGAAAGCCTGGGTATTGAAATTCAAATTGAAGCTTTTCCCGTAGCTACTTTGGAAAAAGATTATATTAAATCAAGAAATTACGAAATATTTTTGTTCGGCGAAGCTCTTGGAGCTATCCCCGATTTATTCCCCTTTTGGCACTCATCCCAGAAAAAAGATCCCGGCCTCAACTTAACTCACTACGAGTCAGAAAAAGCTGATACCTTATTGGAAGTTGCCAGAGTCAGTTCAGACCCCCAGATGAGAAGAGAAAAATACGAAGCCTTTCAAGACATTTTAATTGAAGCTGTTCCAGCCGTATTCCTCTATACTCCAAACTTCGTTTATCTGGTCTCAAAAGAAATTAAAGGAATAGATGCCAAATTGATCGTTGACCCCTCAAAGAGATTTACGGAAATTGATAAATGGTATATTAAAACCAAAAGAGCTTGGAAATGAAAATTGATAAATCAAACATGCGTCAAACAATTTTAGAGTTTCCCAAGCAGTTTCGGGTCGGTCTTCAGGCAGCTAAAAACGTTAAAGTCGAAGGTAAATTCGATGCTCTTTTAATCTCGGGCATGGGAGGAAGCGCCTTGCCGGGAGAAATTTTGGGAATCTGGCTCAGATCTTATAAAATCGGGCTTCCTTTATACATCAATCGCGATTACGGATTGCCAGACACAGCTGATGAAAGAAGTCTTCTTGTTTTTATTTCTTATTCTGGCAATACTGAAGAAATTTTAACTGCTTTCAAAGAAGCTCAAAAGAAAAATCTAAAGATAGTGGCTATTACTTCAGGAGGCAAACTGGCTAAACTCTGCCAAAAAAGCAAAATTCCTTTTGCCAGAATCCCTAAAGGTTTTCAGCCGAGAATGGCTCTCGGAATGCAATTTGCTGCTTTGGTTAAAATCTTAGTGAATTGCGGAATAATCAAAAATAATTTAGAAAATATTTTGGGCTTGGAAAATAAGCTTTTACCAAAAGAGCTGGAGCTTAAGGGGAAAAATTTAGCTAAAAAATTAAAAGGTAAAATACCGGTTATTTATGCTTCAGACAGGTTAAAATCTCTAGCTCAAATCTGGAAGATCAAGTTTAACGAAAATTCAAAAACTATTGCTCTAACGAATTATTTTCCCGAGCTAAATCATAATGAGATAACTGGCTTTCTTAATTCTCAAGGAAAATTTCAGATAATTATTTTAGAAGACCCATCAGATCATCCAAGAATCTTAAAGCGAATGAAGTTAACCAGTAAAATCCTAAAATCCAAGGGAGTAATCGTACAAACCATTCAAATTAAAGGCAAGGATATATTGGATAAAACTTTCTCAAATTTACTCTTGGCAGATTGGGCCTCTTATTATCTTGCCCTTGAAAAGCGGTTAGATCCTACTCCGGTAAAACTCCAGGAGGAATTTAAAAAGAGGTTAAAATAAGGCGCGGGTATGGTGGAACAGAAGACATGCGAGCTTCAGGAGCTCGTGGGAGAAATCCCGTGGAGGTGCAAATCCTCCTACCCGCACTATGAAAAAAACAGAAAAAAGTCTAAGAATCATCCCCCTTGGGGGATTAAGTGAAGTCGGAAGGAATATGATGATCCTTGAATATGGCAAGGCGATTTTGATTATTGACATGGGTTTTAGAATGCCCGAAGAAGATATGCCGGGAATCGACTATATTATTCCTAATGCATCCTATCTTAGGGGAAAAGAGAGGAATATTTTGGGAGTAGTTTTCTGCCACGGCCATTACGACCATATTGGAGCCATACCCTATCTTATTGAAAGGCTTGGCAATCCCCCTCTTTTTGCTTCAGGGCTGACCCGAGGAATTATTTTAAGACGGCAAGAAGATTTTCCCCATCTTTCCTCTTTAAACATTACTACTGTCAAATCAGGAGATAAGATAAATTTAGAACCTTTTGAAGTTGAATTTTTCCGCCAAAATCATAATATTTCAGATAACCTCGGCCTCTTTATTAAAAGTCCGGTTGGAAACATCATCCATACCTCTGACTTTAAATTCGATGAAAGCCCTGTCAATGATTTACCCACCGATTTTAAAAAACTAAGAAGTCTCGGCTCAAAAGAGGTCTTACTTTTAATGTCAGATTCCACCGGAGCTGAAACAGAAGGACATTCTCTTTCGGAAAAGACCATTCAGGGAAACTTAGACGAAATTTTCTACAAATCCAAAGGAAGAATTATTGCTGCTACCTTTGGCTCTCTCATCAACCGAATGCAGCAAATTATCAGTTTGTCTGAAAAATACGGACGAAAGGTAGCTGTTGACGGCTATTCAATGAAAACTAACGTAGAAATTTGCCGCCAGTTAGGTTTTATCAAGACTAAAAAGGGAACTATAATCAAGCCAAAAGAAATCAGTAATTTCCCTGATTCAAAAATTACCTTTCTTTGCACGGGAGCCCAGGGCGAAGGCCGGGCGGTTTTAATGAGAATTGTAAACGGAGAGCATTCTTTCGTTAAAATTAAAAAAGGAGATACTATGATCTTTTCTTCTTCTGTTATTCCTGGCAACGAAAGAACGGTCCAGATTTTAAAAGACGAGCTTTACCGCCAGGGAGCCATAGTTTTCCATTACAAAATGATGGATATCCACGCTGGAGGTCATGCTCAAAAAGAAGAATTAAAAGAAATGATAAAAATCTTAAATCCGAAGTTCTTTCTGCCAATTCACGGACAATATTCAATGCTTGTCAATCATGCCCAAATTGCCAAAGAAATGGGAATTCCGGAGAAAAATATCGTGGTCGCTGAAAACGGCCAGGTCATTAACTTAAGCAAAAAAGAAATTTATGTGGAAAAAAGAAGAATTACTTCAAATTATATAATGGTTGACGGCCTGGGCGTCGGAGACGTGGGAGAAATTGTTTTAAGGGACCGCCAAAGTCTTTCTAAAGACGGAATGTTCGTTATCGTCGCCATTGTGGACAGAAACACTGGTAAAATCAGGAACTCTCCTGATATAATATCAAGAGGGTTTGTCTATTTACGAGAATCCAAACAATTATTAGCTGAAACCCGGAAAAAAGTAGTCGAAATCGTTAATAGAACTTCCGGTTCCGGTGGAGCGGTCAACTGGTCTTATGTTAAAGACAACATCAGGAATAAAATTGGTGACTTTCTTTACACTAAAACCAAAAGAAGGCCGATGATTCTCCCTGTTGTTATAGAGGTATAAAAATATGAGAATATTAAGCGGCATTCAACCTACTGGAGAACTACATATTGGTAATTACTTGGGCGCTATTAAGCAATGGTTAGAGCTTCAAAAAAACCATGAGTGTGTTTTTCCTATTGTTGATCTTCATGCTATAACCGTCCCTTATAACCCAAAAGATCTTCAAAAAAATATCATAGAAACGGCCATTAGCTATCTGGCTTTAGGCCTTGATCCGGAAAAAAGCATCATCTTTGTCCAATCTAAGATTAAAGAGCATACTGAGCTCTCCTGGCTTTTAAATACAATTACTCCCCTGTCTGAATTAGAAAGGATGACCCAGTATAAAGAAAAAAGCCGTCAATTCAAAAAAAATCTTAACGCCGGGCTTTTAAACTATCCGATTTTGATGGCAGCCGACATTCTCCTTTATCAAACAGACTTGGTGCCCGTAGGCAAAGACCAAGAGCAGCACTTGGAACTAACCAGGGTTATCGCCAAGAAATTCAACAATCGGTTTGGAAAAACTTTTAAAGACCCGAAAGCTTTAATCCCTAAAGAGGGAGCTAAAATCATGGCCTTAAACAACCCAAAGAAAAAGATGTCCAAAAGTCTCGGCCCCCAAGCCTATCTTTCCTTATTTGCTGATCCGAAAGAAATCCAAAAGAAGATAATGTCAGCGGTTACCGATCCCGGGAAAACAATAAAATATGATCCAAAGAAAAAGCCCGGCATATCCAATCTCCTTATTATTTTTTCCCTTTTCAGCTCAAAATCCATTAAAGAGCTGGAGAAAAAGTTTAAGAATAAAGGATACGCTGAATTTAAAAAAGAACTCGTTAACCTTTTAATATTAAAATTGGAACCCTTCCGCCGAAAGAAAAAAGGGCTGGAAAGCCGAGAAGTTTATGTTCGGGAAATTCTTTTTCAAAACACAAAAAAAGCCCAGGTCTTGGCTTCTTCAACAATGGAAGAAGTGAGAAAAAACATGGGCCTGATATAATTTATTGTTTAATTGCTTTGGTAAGCTCCCTTTTCTTTTTAAAGAGAAGGGTTTTTGTTTCTGCTTCAACGATTAAGCGTAAAACCGCTTCCGTGTTTGATGGTCTAACTAAAAACCACCAATCGTTGAATTCAACCCGCAAACCGTCAATTTCTAAAACTTTTCCGCTTTTATATCTTTTCTTTAGTTCTTTTATTTTCCCTTTTTTGTTTTTTATCTTAAAATTTATTTCTCCGGAATAATAGTATCTTTTTAATGGCTTTATTAAACTTGATAAACTAACTTTATTTTCTTTTATTTCCTTTAATATCTTTAAAAGTACAAAAAACGGCATATCATAAAATAAATTCTGCCCCAAATAATAGTGGCCTGACAGCTCTCCGCCAAAGATAATATTATCTTTTCTCATTTTTTCTTTTATTAAGGCATGGCCGATTCTAAAAGGAATAGGCTTTCCTCTATTTTCTCTAATAACCTCCTCTACTGCTCTACTGGAACGGACATCGTAAAGAATCTTTAATCCTTTTCTTTTTTTAAGGATGATTTTTGCCAAAAGAGCCGTTATTAAGTCACCGGACACTGCCTGACCCTTCTCGTCAATAAAAATAATCCTATCGCCATCTCCATCTAAAGCTATGCCAAAATCAGGTTTTTTCTTTTTAACCAGGGAAATTATGTCTTTTAAATTTTCTTTCAAAAGTGGATCGGGAGAGTGGTTGGGAAAGGAACCGTCAGGACGACAATAAAGAGGAAAAACCTTTATACCAAGTTCTTTAAGTAGTTTTAAGGTAATAGGGCCGGCTATTCCGTTTCCCGCATCAACAGCCAGAGAAAATCCTTGGAATTCATTTTTCTTTATTCCAGCCAGCTTTAAAGAAAAATCCAAATAAGCTTTTTCAATGTTTCTTTTAAAAATCTTCCCCTGCCTGGGCTTTTTTAAAAAATGTCCATTTTTTAGCAAATAATCCCTTATCCAAAAAATTCCTTTAGGGCCAGAAAGTGGGATGGCTCGTTCTCTGACCAACTTTAAGCCGTTATAGGGATTGGGATTATGGCTAGCTGTTATTACAACTCCCCCATCAAAGCCAAAATTAGAAACGGCAAAGTAGAGCATCGGGGTCGTAATTAAGCCAAAATCAGTTAAATCTGACCCTTCCTTTAAAATTCCATTAGAGAACCCTTTAAATAAAATTGGCGAAGATTTACGGATATCTTTGCCAAGAGCAATCTTTAATTTCTGATTACCGCTTCTTTTTTGTAAAAAACGAATAAAAGTCCTAGCAACCTGATAGGCCGACTCTTCGTTGAGATTTTTGGGGTAAATTCCTCTTATATCATAAAGACGAAAAATATCTGGGTTGATTTTCATGTTGATTTATTATAACATATATGTATTCTTATCTTATGAGTTTTTCAGTTGGTATTATTGGATTGCCAAATGTCGGAAAATCCACTTTTTTTAAAGCCCTGACCAAAAAGCAGGTTGATATTGCTTCTTACCCCTTTACGACAATTGACCCTAATGTCGGGGTAGTTTCTGTTCCTGATGAAGCCCTTAAAAAGATTTCTGAAATTATCAAGCCGGAAAAAACCACTCCCACTATTATTGAATTCTTAGACATTGCCGGATTGGTAAAGGGCGCTCATAAAGGCGAGGGTCTGGGAAATCAGTTTTTGGCCCAAATCAGGGAATGCGATGCAATAATTCATGTAGTAAGAGCTTTTGGTGAAAATACAGATCCAGAAGACGACATTAAAACTATTAAAACTGAATTAGAATTGAAGGATATGGAAGCAAAAGAAAAAGAGAATCTTTTGAGTAAAAAGCCGGTTATTTATCTTTTAAACATTGACGATCAAGGCCAATACCAAAAGCCGAATATTGAACATCTGGCAATAAACATAAAAGAGGAAGCAGAAATGTCAGAACTATCGGAAAAAGAAGTCCAAGAATTAGAAATGAAATCTAAGCTTGACCGGATTATTCTGGCTTGTTATGATATTCTTGATTTAATTACTTTTTATACTATCGTCAAACTGAAAGAAGTCAGGGCTTGGACTGTTAAAAAAGGGTCTTTAGCGCCAACAGCCGGCGGGAAAGTGCATTCTGATTTCCAGGAAAAGTTTATTAAAGCTGAGGTTATCTCTTCAGAAAAACTTATTGAAGCTGAAAGTTTGGCCAAAGCAAGGGAAAAAGGGCTTTTGAAAACTGTCGGCAAAGATTATATTATTAAAAACAAAGAAGTGGTTGAATTTAAAATATGAAATGCTACCAATTAACTTATTTAATTAATCCCGAAGTTGGAGAAAAACAGCTTCAAGATGTTGTCAGTCAAATAAATGACTTCATCAGAAAAGAGGGAGGAGTAATCGAAAAAGAAGATAAACCGATTAAAAAGAGGTTGGGATATCTGATAGAAAAACGCCAAGTTGCTTTCTTGGTTTCTCTTGTCTTTCTTTTTGATTCTCAAAAACTTTCGAATCTGGAGATTTTACTTAAAGAAAATTCTCAAATCATCCGTCATTTACTCTTAGTCAAATTACCCATATCCCAAAAGCCCAGAAGAAGAGAAAAAGTTGCTCCTCTTTTGGTTGAGAAATCAAAACCAGAAAAGGTCGAATTAAAAGAAATAGAGAAAAAACTTAAAGAAATACTTGGCGAATAAAATATGAATTTAAATAAAGTTATTCTCGTTGGCAATGTAGCCACCGATCCCGAATTAAGGAATACTCCTTCTGGGCAGCCGGTCTGTAATTTTCGAATGGCAACTAATCGAATCTGGATGGATAAAAATACTAACCAGCAGGTAAAAAAGACTGAGTTCCACAGTATTGTTCTCTGGCGCAGATTAGCTGAAATCGCTTCTCAATTTTTATCAAAGGGTTCTTTAGTTTTAATTGAGGGAAGGTTAGAAACAAGGTCTTGGGAAGATTCCTCTGGAAAAAAACTTTACCGAACCGAAATTGTTGGAGACAGAATGCAGCTGGGGCCCAAATCTGGAGAAAAAACTAAAGCCAAACTCGCATCTCCTAAGGCAGATGAAACGCCGTCCGAAGAGATTCCTGTAATTGAAGAAGGGAAAGAAGGAGAAATTAACGTTAAGGATATACCCTTTTAAAAGTCAAAGTTTTTAGCTTTAAATTTTCTATGGAATGTTATTTGTGTAAAAAAAATATAAAGGAAGTTGATTTTAAAGACGGTACTTTGCTACGGAGATTTTTATCTGGTTTAGGCAAGATTAAGTCTAAAAATAAAACAGGGCTTTGTGCCAAGCACCAAAGAAGAATTGCCCGGGCAATAAAAAGGGCCAGGAATTTAGGATTGCTTTCTTATACTGGCAAATAGACTAAAAAACGCCTTTCTTTCAAAAGACGCTCTCCTTAAAAAAGGGGTTTTTTTATTTGATTATTACTGCCTTGATCTTTTTAGCTATAACTGGATTGTCTTTCAAAAAAGACCTTGCTCCTTCCACCCCCTGCCCTAATTTTGTGTTTTCAAACTGGAGCCAGCTGCCAGATTTTTTAATTACTCCTTCTTTCAAACCAACATTTACTAAATCACCCAGCCGAGAAATTCCTTCGTTGTAATAAATGTCAAATTCAGCTATTTTAAAGGGAGCGGCTACCTTATTTTTGACGATTTTTGCCCTAATTCGAGAACCAATAATACTATCTTTATGCTTTATCTGGCCAATTCTCCTTAAATCAATCCTTACAGAAGAGTAAAATTTTAAAGCCAGGCCTCCGGGAGTCGTTTCAGGGTTTCCCCAAAGGATTCCGATTTTCATTCTGGTTTGATTTAGAAAGATAACCGAAGTCTTGGCTTTAGCCACTATGCTTGACAGCTTTCTTAAGGTTTGGCTCATCAAACGGGCTTGAGTGCCGATAAATTGATCTCCTATTTCCCCGGCAATTTCAACTTTTGGCGTTAAGGCAGCTACCGAATCAATAATAATGACGTCTACTTCTCCTGATCTGATTAATGTTTCCACTATCTGTAAAGCTTGTTCGCCGGAATCTGGTTGAGAAATTAAAAGATCGTCTGTGTTAACACCGAGTCTTTTAGCGTAGTCAGGATCTAAGGCGTGCTCAGCGTCAATAAAGGCGGCTACTCCTCCTTTTTTTTGGGCTTCAGCGGCTATATGGAGAGCAAGCGTGCTTTTTCCGGTGCTTTCTGGCCCATAGATTTCAACAATTCTCCCTCTAGGAATTCCTCCTATTCCCAAAGCCAAATCCAAAGCAATAGAACCGGTTGGAATAGCTCCAATATCCACCTTGCTCACTTCGTTTAACTTCATTATCGCCCCTTCTCCAAAACGCTGTTTGATTTCTTCAAGGGCTTCTCTTAAATCCCTTTTTTCTTCTTTTGGTTGTTTTTTCTTTACCATAATTTATTTTATAATACCATTTCCGTGGTCAAAAGCTATAAGCAAGTTTATTCCTCTTCTTTTTCTTCTTCTTTGGTTTGAACATATACTTCTCTGGGCTTTGCTCCCTCGCCCGGCCCCACTATTCCCCTTTCTTCTAATATATCAAGGAGCCTAGCTGATCTTGCATAGCCAATTCTCAACCTTCTTTGTAAAAGAGAGGCCGAGGCCTTTCTCGCTTCAATAACCAATCTTTTGGCTTCCTCGTATAAAGGATCATCGTCAGCTGAGAAAAAATCTTTACCTTCTCCCTCGTTAATAGTTTGGTCAATGCTTTTAGAAAGTTCTTCTCCCAGACTAATTTCCTCTCCAGTTACGGAAACTTCGGTTTGGTGATCAATTATAAACTTAACTACTCTCTTTACTTCTTTATCTAAAACAAAGGTTCCCTGAATTCTTTTTGGCTTAACGATTTCAGCTGAAATAAAAAGCATGTCTCCCAGGCCCAAAAGCTTTTCAGCCCCGGCCATGTCCAAGACTGTTCGGGAGTCCACTTGGGAAGCCACCTGAAAAGTAATACGAGAAGTGATATTGGCTTTAATGAGACCTGTAATTACCTCTACTGAAGGGCGTTGAGTAGCCACGATTAAATGAATGCCTACAGCTCTGGCCATTTGAGCCAATCTAACGACTGACGCTTCAATCTCCCGGCCGCGAGCAACCATCAAATCAGCTAATTCATCAATTACTAAGACAATATAGGGCATAAATTGAGGAGAGGACTCTTCTTTTGGGTCTTTGCTATTTTCCTCGATTTTTATTTTTTCATTATAAGATGAAATGTTCCGGGCTTTAGCTAATGCCATAACTTCAAAACGTCTTTCCATTTCCGATATCAGCCATTTTAGGACATTTACGGTTGTTTGGGCATCGCGAATGACTGGAGTTAAGAGATGGGGAAGGTTGTTATAAACTGCAAAATCCACTCTTTTAGGGTCAACTAGTATTAGCTTTAAAGTATCGGGATTGTTCCTATAAAGCAAGCTTAGGATTATACTGCTCAAACATATGGTTTTACCGGTACCCGTGGATCCGGCAACTAAAAGATGGGGCATTCTAGCAAGATCGGCAAAAACGGGTCTGCCGGAAACATCTTGACCTAAAACAAAAGTAAGGTTGGAAAGAGAATTCTGAAAATTCGGATGTTCAATTGAATTTCTTAATCTAACCAGGGTTCTTACTTTATTTGGCACCTCAATCCCAACCAAAGACTTTCCGGGAATAGGGGCCTCAATTCTAATAGAAGAAGCTGCCAGAGATAAAGCAAGATCATTAGAAAGAGTTAATATTCTTGAAAGTTTTATTCCCTCGGCCGGCTTTAAAGTATATTGAGTAACCGTAGGACCGATATTAACTTCTGACATCTCAACCGGAATATCAAAATTCTGAAGAGTCTTTTTGATAATAGCGGAATTCATTTTAATGTCGCCGGCGGTCGGAGAACCCCTTTCTGATTCCAATAAATCCAGAGGCGGGGGCTGGTAATTCTTAAATATTTCTTTCTCTTTATTGTTTATGGCTGGAATTGGTAAAGGACGCTCTTTTTGGGGAAAGGTCTTGTTTGAAGAAATTTCAAGGGAAGAAGGAACTTCTTTTACAGTGAATTTCGGCTCAAATATCTTTTTTAAAAAAGCGGGTTTTTCCCGCTGTTTTTCTTTTAAAAAAGGTCTCTCCTTAGCTTCTTTTTTCTCAAAAAGATTGGGAGAATATAGAAGTTGTAAAATTATTAATCCGCCAATAATTATTGTTGCCGAAAATATGATCTCTGTCGCCCAAAAGCCGAAGAATCCTAAAACCGGCAAACCTAAATTATTCCCCAGCCATCCTCCCCCGCCCAAAACCAGACGAGGAGATAAAGCTCCAAGAAAACCGGTGATTCCTAAAATTAAAATAAAAATTCCTAGAAAAATTTGGGGGCTGTTGTGTTTTTTCAATCCAGACAAAGAAGGAAAGAGAAAGGCCAATCCTCCTAAAACAAAAATCAAAGGCAGTAAAAATACTGCCCCGCCAAGTAAGGAAAAGAAATTGTTTAAAAAAATAATACCCGCTTTTCCGGCTAAATCAAAATAGGAAAGAGTAATAATAGTTGCCAAAAGGAACATTAAGACACCCCAAATCTTCCTTTTGGTCTCATATGGTAAAACAAATAGCGGGGATTTGTTCTTTTTCCTTTTTTTAAAGAGAGATCTTTTGTTTTTAAATCGTTTTTTCTTAGCCACGTTTCAATTATAACATACCCACCACCACTTTGAAATTAAGGTCTAATGCTTTTAATTGGTGTTGGGCCTGAATCCTGTTCCCGCTGGTATTAATTTTCCGATAATAACATTCTCTTTTAAGCCACGGAGCTTGTCTTCTCTCCCTTCTATAGCTGCCCTAATAAGAACTCGGGATGTCTCTTGAAAGGAGGCAGCCGACAAAAATGAATCGGTGGTCAAAGCCACTTTAGAAATTCCCAGCAAAACTTGCTGAATGCTGGCTAGCTTTTTTCCTTCTTTTTTAACCCTGATATTCTCTTCTCTAATTAAAGACTTCTCAACTACCTCTCCTCCTGTAAATATAGTATCGCCTGGGTCTGTTATTCTTACCCGAGAGAATACTTGTTTCACTATTACTTCAATATGTTTGTCGTGAATTGTTGCTCCCTGGGAAGCATAAATATTCTGAATAGCACTAACAATATATCTTTTCACCTCATCAGCGCCTGTTGCCTGAAAAAGTTCTTTTGGATCTATGTTTCCTTCACAAAGCTGCTGACCCTTCTTGACTTGGTCGCCTTTTTTAACCCAAAGTGCTCTCTTTAGCGGAATCTTATACTCTACAATATCATCTTTTTTCTTTTTTTTCTTTTTTAAGGCCGTTGGCTTGATAGAATTATTCTCTTTGGCTTTTATTTTAATCACTCTGTCTGAACTCACCTCTTCTATTAATCCATCAACCAAAGAAATTATCGCTTTCCCTACTGGAATACGAGCTTCAAAAATTTCCTCAACTCTTGGCAAACCCTGGGTAATATCCCCTCCGCCGGCCACCCCTCCGGTATGAAAGGTTCTCATGGTCAACTGGGTACCTGGCTCTCCAATAGCCTGGGCAGCAACAATTCCCACCGCTTGCCCAATTTTTATTAATTGATTAGTTCCGAAATCCCAGCCATAACATTTCTGGCAAACCCCCCTTAAAGACTTGCAGCTTAAGGGAGAGCGGACCTGGATTGTTTTGATTTCGCTGTCAATTATTTCATTAGTTTTCTTCCAGTCCAGGATTTCTCCTACTTTGGCAATAGTTTTAATTTTTCCTGATTGAGTCTTAGTCTTTAAATTTTGGACTACTACCCTTCCTAAGATTTTAAAAATTAAGTTCTGCCCGACATCTTCGGCGTCCTTTCTTAAAAGAGTAATGCCTTCCTTGTCCCCACAGTCTTTTTCTAAGACGACCACCTCATGGGCCACGTCAACCAGTCTCCTGGTTAAATAGCCGGCTGTTGAAGTTCTGAGAGCTGTATCGGCTGTTCCTTTTCTCGCCCCGTGAGTTGAAATAAAGTATTCCAAGATATTGAAACCTTCTTTAAAAGAAGATTTTACAGGGAGTTCAATAATTTGGCCGGCGGGATTTATAACCAAACCCTTCATTCCGGTCATCTGGACGGGCTGGGACCAAGACCCTCTGGCTCCAGATAAAATAATAGTTGAAACAGATCCTAGTTTAGGGAGAACTTTGGGCACTAATTTTTCAATTTCAGTTTTAGTTTTCTGCCAAACTTCAATGGACTGATTTGTCTTCTCTTCTTTAGAAAGAAGGCCCTTTTTGTAATAGTTATTAATTGTTTCAATTGATTTTTCCGCCTTCTTTATTAATTCTGGTTTTTCTGGAGGAACAATTAAATCATCCATTCCCCAGGTAATCCCTGATACTGTAGAATATTCAAATCCTAATTTTTTAATCTTATCTAAGGATACCTTAACTGTTTCGTTATTATAATTTTCAATGAGTTTGTTGACTAATTTTTCTATTTTCTTTGAATTAACCTCCTCGTTGATAAAAGCGTGGTCTTCTGGCAAAGTGTTATTAAAAAGAACTCTGCCGACAGTGGTCTCAACCAACTTGCTTCCCATTCTCACTTTTATTAATGATCTTAAGTCAATAACTTCTGTCTGATAAGCTAAAATAACCTCGTTCTTGGAACCAAAAATTTTACCCTCGCCCAAGGCCGGGCTTTTTACCCTGGTAACCCAATAACAACCCAAAACAATGTCTTTGGTGGGAAGAAGGATTGGAGTCCCGGTGGCTGGCTTTAAAAGATTTTGGCTGGCGAGCATTATTTCCCGAGCTTCTTTTTGGGCTATTGAAGATAAGGGCAAATGGACAGCCATTTGATCGCCGTCAAAATCAGCATTAAAGGCCTTGCAAGCCATGGGATGAAGCTGAATCGCTTCTCCTTCAATAAGCAAAGGTTTAAAAGCTTGGATTCCTAATCTGTGTAAAGTGGGAGCCCTGTTTAACAAAACCAGCTTCTCTTTAACCGCTTCTTCTAAAATAGCCCAAACTTCGGCTGTCTGGCTTTCTATTAAGCGTGAAGCTCCTCTGACGTTGTAAGCCAGCTCTTTTTCCAAGATTTTTTGGATAACAAAGGGTTTAAAAAGCTCAAGGGCTATGATTTTGGGGATACCGCATTGATCAATCTTTAATTCAGGACCGACGACAATAACGCTCCTCCCGGAATAATCCACTCTTTTGCCCAAAAGATTCTGCCTGAATCTCCCCTGCTTTCCTTTTAACATGTCAGCCAAAGATTTCAGCAGTCTTTTGCCACCGGTAGTGGCCATGGTTGTCTGGCCCTTTCTCATCCCATTGTCAATTAGGGCATCTACGGCTTCTTGAAGCATTCTTTTCTCATTTCTAACAATAACTTCCGGAGCGTTGATTTCTAATAAATATTTAAGTCTGTTGTTTCGGTTAATTACCCTTCGATAAAGATCGTTCAAATCAGAAGAAGCGTATCTTCCACCGTCCAGCTGAACCATTGGCCTAAGATCTGGGGGCAATATCGGAAGGACGGTTAACAGCATCCATTCCGGCTTAATTCCGGCTTCCAAGACTCCTTGAATTAATCTTAGTCTTCTTAAAATCTTTCGCCTGTTGATAGGGGTTATTTTGTCTACTTCTTTTTTTAACTGGTTGATCAGTTTTTTGTAATCAATCTCGGAAAATATTTTTCTTAAAGTTTCCGATCCCGTCCCAGCTTCAAAAACCTCTCCGTATTTTAATGAGAAAGAATGATATTCTACCTCGGACAAAACTCTTGAAAGCTTAATATAAAGAACTTCTTCTTTGGCCCGATCTCTAGCTGTCTTTAATTCTTGAGTATCGTCTTTTAATTTCTTTTTTGGGTTCTTCCCCTTGCTTAGCTTCCGAACCCCTCTGAGCTTCTGTTTATACTCCTTGTCAATATCTTCAAGGACTTTCTTTTTTGCTTCTTCGTTCACTTTAGTGACTATGTATCCGGCAAAATAAATCACTTTCTCTAATTGCTGCATGGGAATATCTAAAATTATTCCCATTCTTGAAGGAACTCCCCTTAAAAACCAAATATGAGAACAAGGAGTTGCTAATTTTATATGGCCCATCCTTTCCCGACGGACAGCTGACTTGGTTACTTCCACCCCACATTTGTCACAAATAATTCCTTTGTAGCGGATTCTTCGGTATTTACCACAATAACACTCGTAATCTTTTTCTGGTCCAAAAATCTTTTCACAAAAGAGTCCGTCTTTCTCTGATTTTTGGGTTCGGTAGTTAATGGTTTCCGGTTTCGTAACTTCACCATGCGACCAATCCAAAATCTCCTCAGGCGAGGCAAGTTTTATTTTAATTGATTCTAAATCAGATACCCTCATAATTTATTTCTTTTCTTTCTCTCGATGTCTTTCTTTAACTTCGACCGATAATCCTAATGATTTCAACTCATTAACCATAAGGTTAAAGGATGAAGGGACATTGGGGCTTTTAATTTCTTCTCCTTTTAAAATTGATTCGTAGGTTGCCGCCCGGCCAGATACATCATCCGACTTTATGGTCAGCATCTCTTGTAAAATGTGGGCCGCCCCGTATCCTTCCAAAGCCCAAACTTCCATCTCTCCAAATCTTTGTCCTCCGAATTGAGCCCTTCCTCCCAGGGGCTGCTGGGTAATTAAAGAATAAGGGCCGATGGAGCGCATATGGATTTTATCTTCCACCATATGAATAAGCTTCATCATATATATATAGCCGACGGTAATCTTTTCTGGAATAGGAAGCCCTGTCTGGCCGTCATATAAAACCATCTTTCCGTCTTCGGGAAGCCCGGCCAGCTTTAATTCTTTTTTAATGTCTTCTTCAGTAGCTCCGGTCAAAGGAGGAGTTATGGCAACATACCCTAGGTTTTTAGCAGCTAAGGACAAATGGGTTTCTAAAATCTGACCGATATTCATTCTCGAAGCTACTGATAAAGGATTTAAAATAATGTCTATTGGAGTACCGTCTTCTAAAAAGGGCATTTCTTCTTCTGGTAAAATCCGGGAAATTACCCCTTTGTTTCCATGGCGGCCGGCTAGTTTGTCTCCGGCCCGGGCGCTCCGGAGCTCAGCCACTTCTACCCGGATCCTTTTTATAACTCCAGGTTCCAGTTTATGTCCCATTTCTCTTGAGAAAACCTTAATATTTACTACCCTTCCCCGCTTACCGTGTTCCATGGTCAAAGAAGTATCTTTTACCTCCCTGGCTTTTTCTCCAAAAATTGATCTAAGTAGTCTTTCTTCTGCTGTTAAGTCCATTTCTCCTTTAGGCGAAATTTTTCCTACGAGAATGTCGTTGGGACCGACTTCGGCTCCAATCCTGACAATCCCGTCTTCGTCTAAATCTTTGAGGCGTTCTTCTCCGATATTGGGAATGTCAGAAGTAGTGAGTTCCGGCCCCAGTTTTGTTTCTCGAATATCGCAAAAAAAGTCTTCTATGTGAATTGAAGTAAAGACGTCGTCTTTGACTAATTTTTCTGAAATTATAATAGCATCTTCAAAATTACCTCCTCGCCAGCACATAAAAGCAACTAAAACATTAGTGCCCAAAGCCAGATATCCCCGATCAATTGCTCCTCCATCGGCTAAAAGATCTCCTTTTTTAACCACTTGGCCTTTTTTAACTTGGGGCCTCTGATGGAAACAAGTATATTGATTAGTCCGAATAAAGGTCTTTAGGTTATAAGCTTTTGATTTCTGGCCTTTAGGTTTTATAGTGATGTGATCACCGTCAACTTCCTGAACAATTCCTCCTTCATTGGCAATTATTTCCTGACCTGAATCCCGGGCTGCTTTCTCTTCCGATCCCGAAGAAACCAAAGGCATTTTCGGTTTAATCAAAGGAACTGACTGCCTTTGCATATTAGAACCCATTAAAGCTCTGTTGGCGTCATCGTTTCGCAAAAAAGGAATAAGAGAGGTGGCGATAGAAATAGACTGGCTGGGAGAAACATCTATAAAGTCTATTTTTTCTTTTTCTATCAATCCTGGCTCCCCTTTTATTCTTGCTTCTACTTTTTCCGGGGTAATTTTTCTTGAATCTCCTATTTCTATTCCTGCGTGAGCAATGTTGTATTTCTCTTCTTCGTAAGCTGTCAGATAATGGACTTCCGAAGAAACCTTAGCTTTTTCTACTTTAAAATAAGGGGTTTCAATAAAGCCGTAAGGATTAACTTTGGCAAAACTGGCCAAATGGCCCACCAACCCCACGTTTGGACCTTCAGGAGTTTGGATTGGACAGATTCTTCCATAGTGGGAGGGTTGAACGTCTCTTACTTCAAATCCTGCTCTTTCTCGGGTTAAACCACCGGGTCCTGTGGCTGAAAGACGCCTTTTGTGCTCTAACTCAGCTAAAGGATTTTCATTATCCATAAACTGAGACATCTGAGATGAAGTAAAAAATTCTTTAACCACGGCCATGGCCGGTCTGGAGTTAATAAGCTGAGCCGGGGTTAAAGTATAAGTATCTAAGGTAGACATTCTATCCTTGATAATTCTTTCCATTCTCATTATTCCCACCCTTAATCTGTTTTGTAAAAGCTCGTTTAGCATTCTCACTCTCCTGTTTCCCAAGTGATCAATTTCGTCAGCTAAAGATCCCGGTGTATTGTTTAGACGAATAACTTCCCTAATAACGGCTAAAATGTCTTCTGGCTGCAAAACTCTATATTTTAAGGAAACCTCTTCTCCCAGTTTCTTGCTTTTTGCTTTCAGCTTTTCGCTCTTAGTTCTTAATTCCGGCAGTCTCTGCCATGTCTTCCACCTTCCAACCTTGGAAAGGTCGTAACGCTCAAAATTAAAGAACATATTAAAAATTAAAGACTTGGCTGTATCAGGAGTAGTTAAGTCTCCGGGCCTCAATCTTTTGTAAACTTCTACTAGAGCTTCAGCTTGGTTGTGGGTGGTGTCTCGAGCAAGAGTTTCTTTAATGTATTTTACATCGGGATTTGTATCAACGTCTTGAAAAGCTTCTTTGATCGTTTCATCTTTATCAATGCCAAAAGCCCGCAACAAAGTGGTTGCTGGCACTTTTCTTTTTCTGTCAATCTTTACTCCGATAAATCCGGAAGATTCGGTTTCAAACTCAAGCCAGGCACCGCGGTTTGGGATTATCTTTGCTCCAAAATATCTTCGGCCACGATTAATCTGGGAGGTAAAAAAGGCTCCTGGTGAACGAATAAGCTGGGCAATAGCCACTCTTTCCACTCCGTTAACAATAAAGGTCCCTCTTTCGGTCATCACCGGGAAGTCAGTCAAAAAGATTTCCTGCTCTTTTATCTCTTTGGTTTTAAGATTAACTAGCTTGGTTTTTACCCTAAGAGGAGCCTCGTAAGAATCGTTGTTTTTCTTTGCTTCCAAGTCGGTCTTGTAATTGGGTTTGCCAAACTTATAATCCAAAAACCAGAGTTCCAACTCTTTTTCCGTATAATCTCTGATTGGAGAAATTTCGGATAAAAGCTCTTTTAAGTCTCTATCCCAAAAACACTTCCAAGCTTCCTGTTGGATGGTTAAGAGATACGGTAGAGGTAAGTTTATTTTAGATTTCCCGAAATTTTTAATATGAATATTGTTCATATGTTTTCTACGAAATCATAAATAAAAACTGCCCTAAGGTTTCTGTTCTTTAGGGTTGATGGTTATTTTATTTTTTTAAGAGGAGTTTGGGAACAAATATGAAAAAATTAAAAAACCGCCTTCTAATATATGTAACTAAGCTCTATTTTACTACATCCAATAAACTTGTCAAGTAGTTAAGCTATTATTTTCTCAAATCTTTTAATTTTGCCTCAACGTCAGGGTTGCCGGGGTTAAGATTTAAAACTTTCTCAAATTCCACGATAGCTAAATCAATATCTCCATTTTTCTCGTAGCTAGCTCCTAAAACATAATGGGCGTTAGAATGGCTGGGAACTAAATTAACCACTATTTTTAATTGGGTGATAGCTTCATCTAAAAGGTTGCTGTTGAAATAAAGACGGCCCAGCTGAAAGAGAACATCAATATTCATTGGAAACTGCTGAGATAAAATCTTCATTCTTTGAAGAGATTGAAGAAGGTCTTCGTCTTGTTCGTAAGTTAAAGCCAGCTGAATGTGAGCTTCAATATAATCTGATTTTAACTCTATGGCTTTTTCAAATTCTTCTCTTCCTTTCTCAATCTCTCCGGAAAAGAGATATAATTTTCCTAATTCTGTATAGAAAATAGGGTTTGTCGGTTCTAACTCTATGGATTTTTCAAAAGCTTTAACCCCCCATTCTGGAGCGCCTTGAGCCACTAATTGGATTTCCCGGTAAACTATCCCTAAGGTTCCCCAGCCTACCACCCGATTTGGCGAAACCTCTACTGCTCCCTTAACAACCTTGCCATCGATTATCCCGCCCTTGGAAACATTGATGGCCCGATAAATATAGTCAGACAAAGTTAGCTGATCTACTAAGTCTGGAGGCTTTTGCATTTCGCTTATTATCCTGTTTAAGTATGCTCTGGCCAAAATAATCTTATAATGGGCTCTGTAAGGATTGATGCTGGCTGCTTTCTCTAGTAATTCAATTCTCTTGGCATTAACCGGGAAAAGAAGGGTTGAATTTTGATACTGGATATCGGCGAAATAAAATTTCAGTTGGAAAGAATAAAAGAAAACCAATGTTATACCCAAGATAACTATTAATATCCTGGACATTAAATACGACCTTGAAAAATCTTTCAGAGAAATTACTAAACTTGGAAGACGATTCGGCAAGCTTACTACAATTAAGGCCAAAAAAAGCCAAAAGGTAAAAGCGAGAACCGTATTTTGATAATAGACGAATTGGCTCGTTAAAATAGCCAGAAAAGCTAAAGACAAGGGAATGTGTTTTTTGTAATTTGCAATAAGAGAAAGGAAAAACTTTCTAATGATCCAAAAGTAAGCTAAGAGCCCCATTAAACCCATGGTTCCCAGTATTTCAGCTATGTATGAACTCGGCCGGTCAAATCTTATCTGCCAAAAACTATTTTCATTAAAGCCCAAAGGCTTAAATTTAGCGAATTCATAATGAAATGTTCCAGGTCCATTTCCTAAAAGCCCGCTCTTTATACTTTCCGTCAAACTGCTGAATGTAATTCTCCAAGAATCAGCTTGCCCTAAAACCTGCTCTTTTGGCAAAGCTAAAAATCTTAAAGGATCCATAACTAAAAATACAAGCAAAACCAGAATAAATCCTAAGAAGTAAAGCCATTTCCTGTCAGTCTTGCTTTGCCAAAAACTGAAAGCTGAAGATAAGAACAAAACAATCAAAAGAGTTATTAAGGCTGGAACAAAGTCAGCTATCAGTATTAACCCAAATCCGCCAAAAAGCAAAAACCAATAAATAAAAGAAGGTAATTTGGGAATCCGCTTGTTTTCAAGAAGAGGCAACTTAGAGTTTGTTAAAAATAGCCCAATGAGCAAAGCTATGACTATTGCCAAAAACATAGATAATCCGTCCAGAGACCCTGCTACCGGATTAAAAGTTCTTTGGCCCATTATCCCCGGCAAACCGGGAATCCTTGAAAAAACTCCCAAAATGGACAAGTAGCTTATTGAAATTACAGCGAGAACTGAGTATAAAAATACTTTTAATATCTTTTCAACCTTGTCGCTTTTATCTTTTACGTTGTTTGTAATTAAAAAATAGAGCATCCCCATGCCAAAGAGTCCGATTAATCCATCAGAAAATCTTCCGTAAAAACCAAATAAAGAGGATATTCTGTCAACGGAAAAAAGAGTTGAAAAGAGAGCTACTCCCAAGAAAGCTAAAATAGGAAGGTCTAAAGAAGTTCTTTTAAAGCGAATTTCTTTATCAAAAAAGACCATCTTTGCCAGCCAGGAGAACAAAGCGAAAGTGGTGAGGAATAATAAAAGATACTGCTTGTTGAACTCGTAAGCTTCAAAAGAAAAAGGCAGCCAGAACAATGGCACCAGAAAAACTAATACATATATAGAGTATTTAACTATCTTGTTTAATATATCAACTAGCTTCATTTTTTAATTTCTTTATTCTGTTTCCAGTTGTTCCGGAGGGATTTCAATAATCGGAGGCTGACCAGAAGTCACCCCATCAAGAGCTTCCCTTCCTTCGCTTAAGTTTGTTAAAATCATGTTTACCTCTGCATTACCGGGGTTAAGATTAGCTATCCTGTTAAACTGGATAATAGCATCTGTCTTTTTCCCTTGCCTGTCATAAACCAAGCCCAAGAAATATATGGCATTAGAATAATTAGGGCTTAAGTCAACCGCTCTCTCGAATTCAGCCTGAGCTCGATTAAGATTCTCTTGTTGATAGTATAAGAGTCCTAATTGAAAGGCTAAGCCCACGTCAAATGGAGCGACTAATTTTGTTTCTTCTAACTTGGTAATGGTTCTAGAAGTATTTCCCTGCCTGTTATAAACTAAAGCTATTCTAAAATGGGCTGAAGCATAATCTGGTTTTAGAGAAATAGCTTTGTTAAAATTCTCTAAAGCTAATTGCAAAGCTTCATCTTTTCCTTTGGGACTGGTTATTAAGTCAGCTTTTAAAGTATGAACTATTCCTATTTCAGTAAACAAATAAGGGTTGCTGGGTTCCAACTTCAATGCCTCTTCATAGCTTTTCAAAGCCCAATCTTCAGCTCCGCCCAATAAGCCAATAAGATTTCGGTAAACAAACCCTCTGACTGACCAATTGGCTACGCTTTGGGGATTTAAATCAGTTGCCTGTTTGGCAGCTCCAACGCTATTTGAAATAAAGACCTGGTTTTGCTCAGCATTTTGAGCCTGGCTGATCCTAGTTAAGTAAAGCTGTGATAAGTCCCGCCAATAAGTGTCTATACTTGAATTTAAGTTAATGGCTCCTAAAAGCTCAGAATTGGCATTTTCTATTTGGCCCTGACGAACTTCCATCAGCCCCCCTAAATATCTAGCTTCAGCAATATGTTTTTGAATTCCGATAAAAGAGATGCCAGCCCCAAAAACAATGACTAAAACCAAAACAGAAGATATGGCCACCATGAGATAGGAATCTGGCTCCAGAGTCCAGCTTTTTATCTTTTCTTTTTCTTTAGCTTCCAAAATTCCCAAAGCAGCTAGAGCAAAAAAGAATAAAAACAAAGAAGAAAGGTTTAAGGGATAAAGAAACTGGCCTAAAACCGATCCTATAAACAAGGTAAAGACTCCCAAGCTTATTAACCAGCTCTTTTTCTCTTCTTCTCTTAATAACTTTCTAAGATGCTTAAATCCAAACCAGAAAAACACTACCACCAGAGCCAACCAGGAAAAAAGTCCTAAGACTCCGGTCGTAATTAATCTGTCTAAAACGTCAGAAGCTCCTTTTCCAAACCTCGTGTTCCAAAAGAGAGTTTGGTTCAAATCCGGAGACTTAAACTTTGAATAATTATATATAAAGGTTCCCGGTCCCGTTCCCAAGAGAATCTTGGGGATGCCGTAATCTTTAAAGGTTTCCTTGGTAATGTTAAATTCGGCCGTAAAGCTGGGTGAAACCTCAATTGGAGTAGGAGGCAGCCCGGGTAAAGAAATTTTAAAAACCAAGAAAAACAAAGCAATGACCAAAATAGCCATGGGCAAAGAAATCAAAACACCCTCTCTAATAGTCTTCATATTAAGCATGCTGAAAAGAAAGATGCCGGCTACTCCGGCAATCAAAACCATCCAGGAAACCCAAAAGTTAACAATAATAAGGAAAACAAAAATTGATAAAGCAAAGACTATTAAGAGTATCTTAATCAAACGTTTAAAAAGTACTCCCAAAACTAAAATTAAAGGCAAAAGGCTAGCTAAAAACAGAGAAAGGCTGTTAACTGTGCCAATAGTGTTAAATGAAGTAATCTTGGTGAAATCCCAGGGCAGTAAAAACTTGCCAAAAATCTGGAGCAGACCCAAAAGGCCGGCAATAAAGGCAGAAATTACCAATAAAAGCAAAAGTTTTAAAACTTCTTCCTTCTTAGTAAAAACATTGGTTATTAAAAAGTAAAACAAGACTAATCCTAATAAGGTCAAGAACCCGGCTGAAACATTCAAAGGCCAGCCCCAAATAGAACCATAGCGCCATAAAGAAAAGACAGTAGAAAGACCGTAAATTAAAAGCAAAAATAAAATGGGAATATTCAAGCGACTGAGATTTAACTCTAGTTTTTGGGAAATCAAGATTTTTACCAGCCAAGCCAAAAAGGAAATAAAAACTAAAACGCCCAAAAGAGCGTGCTTGTTAAAATCTAAAACACTGCTTGTCCAAGGCAGGAAAAACAGGGGCAATAAAAAGACTAAAATATAAAGAGAAACTCTGCTTATTCTCTCGTAAAGTTTAACGCTCTTTAAAGGTTTTATCTCCTCAGATTGAACAATATTAGATAATGGCTTTAAAATTCGAATAGGTTTTTTCATAATTTATGGTTAATAATTATAAATTAATTATACACTACCTTATTATTATCACAAAACTAATATAATTTTATTTAAAGTGAGTTGACAACCCTGCGTTGTAGTCTAGCTGAACTTGTTCTGGGGTTCTGGCATAGTTGTATATGCGGACGTCGTCAACTAGGCCATCATAAAAGTTATTTGCGGCGCTCGTGGAACCTATAAATAAGCTATTATCGTTAGCTGTGATGCTCCCATTCTTGTATACTTTAGCGTCTTCTTTACCATTAAGATAAACTATTGCAAAATTGCCGTCATAAGTACAAGAAATGTGTTGCCATTCTCCGGCCTGTGGCGTTGTCTTCCCAGTGATATTTGTGGCCCAAACGTTATTAATCCTCAAAGAACAATCTATTTTTGACGCAGAAAAACCAAGCTCATATGTTATAGTTTTTGCTGCAAACCACTTATTCCCTGAAATAGTGATTGGCTTAACCCAAGCAGATATGGTAATGGCATCTGTTATATCAAGAACTGAATCATCTGATATTGAGAAATAGTCGTCTGTTCCGTCAAAAGAGAAAGCAGATCCGTATTTCCCAGCTACCCAAGCAGAAGAAGTGGCTGTGTTGCCAGAGGGAGCTAAAGTGAGAGTGCCATCGTTATTGTTATCGGTAGAGTCGTAAGCTGTATTCCCTTCTCCTTCGTCGAATTTCCAATGGCCTACTGGTCCTCCTCGGTTGTAGTGATAACGAACTTCTTCGGCTGACAAAGCTCGATTGTAGATGCGGACTTCATCGATA
>DJKW01000012.1 GCA_002434805.1 Patescibacteria group bacterium UBA6532 | reverse complement strand
CCACCAACTGTCATCGATATAATAGTAAATTTGGGGAGAAATCTTTCTTAAAGTAGCGGTAATCTGATCTCTCTGGGTTAAATCATAAGACGATTCAATATAAAAACTGCGAACCTTGCCAAGGTTTTCTTGAGCATTCGCAAAAAGAGGCAGAAAAATAACGATTATAACGATTATGAAAATAAATTTCTTAAACATTTATTTTGGCAAAGATTTTAAGAATTCTTCGATTTGTGGTGCCAAACTTGGATCGATTTCTGATGTTTTTTTAGCTGCTTCTCTGGCTTTATCAAACTCACCAATATTGGCGTAAGAAGCAGCCAGCAATGCCCAAAATTGAGAAGATCCTGGCTGAAGTTTTAAAGCCCGCTCTAAGTAAACAACTAAATTTTTATCGTCATTGATATCATTAAGTATTTTAATTGCCTCCACCAGATTATCTAAATTATTTTTCAAGTCAAAACCAAAATTATCAGCATCATTTATTTTCTTTGAGGTTAACTCATTTTCTCCTAACATCTGGTAAAGCAGGCCCAAAAACCAATGAGATTTACCGGCTCGCGGCTCAAGATCAATTGCTTTCTGAAACAAATCAATTGATTCTTCTCTTTTTCCCTGAACCAACTTTATTTCTCCTAAATACCAGTACCCCTGCTGATTGTACGGAGACATTATTATTGCCGTTTCTATTGTTTTTTGGGCAAGTTCAAGTTTTTCTTTATTACGAGAAATTATGTAAGAGTTGTTGTAGAGCTTCCCTAAAAAAAGATGAGTTCTAAAATCAAGGGGATTCTCCTCAGCTGATTTTGCCATTTCTTTTTCAGCCAACTCTATGGCTATTACAAGAGCTTTCTGATCATCATCGAAATCGCGATTAAAAATTAACCTCGAAACTTTCCTAGTAAAGGTTTCTCTTGTTTCATATTTTTCCATAAAGTAATTCAAAGACTCCCTAAAATAAACAGTTGACTTTTCAAGATTATTTTGAGGATTTACCACACCAACAACGGCAATACCCGATCGTGCCTGATTAATATTGCCCAGCCAAAATATACCTCCCATAACAATAATAATCATCATTAATATGGCAGGATGGACTGGTTTGGGAATTTTGTCATCTGATTCTTCTCTTTTATCGTTAAAGGCAAGAAAACTAATAAATCCCAAACTCAAAAAGAAAACAAGGTAACTGTTTATCATATCAAATACAAAGCCGTTCTGGATAAGATAAATTATCAAAAGAGAAGCCATGCCCAAGGGCAAAAAGAGATTTCTTAAATTTTCCACTTTTTTAGCTACTTTCAAAAGACCGAAAATAGCAACGGCAAAAATAGAAAAATAGCTCAAAAGACCTAAAATACCAGAAGAGGTTGCTGTATCAAAAACAATGTTATGAGCTCTATCAAACCAAATTTCTCCCCCGCACTCACCTAAAAATAGACAGGGATTGAAATACTTGTTAAAAGGAACGTGAAAATTTTCCGGTCCCCAACCCAACCAAGGTCTCTCTTGAAAAGCCTTTAGAGCAATATTCCAGACAGTAAAGCGGGGTTTCATTTCATGTATTAAGCTATTAGTTTTAGTTGTTAGAAAATCTGGTTGGAAAACAAAAGCAGCAACTCCAAGAATAACAGTGGTTAAAACCAATCCTAATGCTATTCTTTTTAAAATCTTGCTGCGAGAGAATGTCAGGTATCCCAAAACCAACAAAGCCAGACCTACGTAAAAAGAAAAGATTGCTCCCCTGCCCCCGGAAGTCAAAAGAGCGGGAGCCAGAACCAACAGACTCAAGCCAGAGAAAATTTGCAAGCCCAAATTCCTTCTTGATAAAAATAAAATTAAGGCGAAAAATACGTCAAAAAGGAGGTAAGCTGCCATAAAGGAGGTATTGCCGATCGTTCCCCCTCCCCTGGTAGAAATCTGATCTGAAAACAAAACATATAAAGAGAGTAAAACACCAACTATTATTGAAGCTCCTAAAATCTTTTCCCAGTCTTCTCTCTTTTTAAAAGTGCTGGTTAGAATAAAAAAGAAAGCTGTGAGGTGAAAGAAGGTAAAAAGACCTGTCATTCTCTCATGGGTTGACCAGAAAGACCGGGAAAAGTTAATGCCGAGAACCGAGGTCAAAACCAAAACTCCTAAAAATATTAAAATGGCAATGCTTAAAGGATTAAGCTTTGGCCTGTAGCGAGGATAGGAAATGGCTAAAATCAAATAAGCTGCCAGAATGATTTCTACTATGGCATTGAAAAAAATGGTCTTTGGAGTGACAAAAGGGAAATAAGAAGATCTAATAACAATAAGAGGAGCGAATAAAACCAAATAAGTCCCCCACTGGATAATAAAAAGGCAGGCTTTTTCCAACCTGGAATAAATCCCCTCGTTTTCTTTCACTGCTGTTTCTTTATATTCTCGTCCGTCCCATTTTTCTTGAGATTGTTTCCCCATTAATTTATTTTAAATAATTTACAAAAAAATGCAAACATGTGAAATAAAAAATCAACGAAATCTGGCTTCGTTGATTAAATGTTTTCACCTAATACGCGACCATTGAGAACTCCACCAATGACGTCCTGCCATTACCAAGGCCGAAAACCCAGTAGGAATAAGCATTTCGTAGTTTTCTCTTAAATAATCATGCAGCTCTTTTTCTTCTTTATTTAAAAAGAAAAGTTCACCGTCACTTTCTTTTGCTTTTTTTGCTCTTTCTTTCATTTCTACTGACGAGAGAAAAGTTTCCATTAGAAAGCTGAGTTCATGATTTACTCTTGAGCTAAGGCGGTTGGAAATCCCAATGAGAACGTTTTTCTTTAGCTCATCCTTTTTAATGCCTAGTTCTTCTTGAAGTTCCTCTCTGATACCCTGAAAGGGAGGAAGACCTTTATATACCCCTCCGGGAGCCACGCTTATTCTTTCTGGATGGTCAAGGTGAGGAAAACGATTTACCATAGCTATCTTCTTGTCTGAACTAACGACCACGGCGTTTATTCCCATTCCTGAAGGAAGGTTTTCCCAGCCAAATCTTTTTTTGTACTCAATCCGAGCAATATCAAAGATAGAGTAGCTTATTTTTCCTACGGACAGAACAATACAATCTGGTCGCAAAAAAGAGCAATCTAAATCCAAATGCATGGTTTGACCATCAAAAAGATCAGGGTTATTTTCTTTTCGTTTTAAGAAACGGTCATTGGCTACATCTATCATCTCCTGAGTGATATCTGGTATAAAAGCAAGGGATTCATTCAGGGTTACCTGATTTTCTTCCCAGCTTCCTTCATATACTATCTTTACTTTATCTCTTACTAAATCTATTAAGTCCAATTAATTTCATCACTTGTTTTTTCAATTATTTTGTTTTAAAATAACTAAAAGCTTTATATTATATAGTATAAACTATGTCAAGGGTTTTAAATTTAAGAAAAATCCTTTTGTTTTTTGGGGATGTTTTTTTGCTCTACTTTTCTCTGTTTCTAACAGTTTTTTTTGGTTTCCTGGACGAGTTTGACTCTGTTATTTTTTTAGACCACCTTTTGCCTTTCTCTATACTGTATTCCTTTTGGCTGATAATCTTTTATATCTCCGGACTCTATGACCTTAATATAATCCGGACCAAAATAAATCTTTACCAACGGCTTTCTCTTGGGCTTTTTACTGGTTTTATTGCCGGAGTGATATTTTTCTATTTGGTACCATTTTCCGACCTAACCCCTAAAACCAATTTAGCCTTAAACGTTATTATTTTTGGAATCTTGTTTTGGGCATGGAGAAAACTGTTCTACTTTCTCTTCTCAGCCCACCTTTTAAATAAAGTGGCTATCTTGGGAGAAAAATTAAAGGTTCAGGAAATCTCCCAAGAAATATCTCGCCGTCCTTATTTAGGATACAAGTTAACCTCTATTATTGACCGCGACGAAGAAAATATTGAAAGTAAAATTCAAGAATTGGGGATTGATACCTTAATTATAGCTGAAGACCTAAAATCAAATCCAAAAGTTCTTAAAAGTCTTTATCGCTGCCTTTCAGCTAGAATAAATTTTATGGATTTTTCCAAGGCCTATGAACTCATCTGCCAAAAAATTCCCGTAAATTCCATAAACATTAATTGGTTTTTAGAAAACCTCAAAGAAGGCGATAAAGGGCTCTACGATAAGTTAAAGAAGATGATTGACCTCATCTTGTCTGTTCTTATTTTAATTATAACCTCTCCCCTTTTTCCATTAATTGCTTTGTCCATAAAATTAGAAGACAGAGGCCCTGTATTCTATAAGCAGGAAAGAATTGGAAAAGACAGAAAGCCGTTTTTGCTTTTTAAGTTCAGGTCAATGAAGATTGATGCGGAAAAAGAAAATGCTATTTGGGCAGAAATAGAAGATCCCCGAGTAACCAAGACGGGAAAGTTTCTTAGGAAGACTCATCTCGACGAACTGCCCCAAATGATAAATATTATAAAAGGAGATATATCTTTAGTAGGACCGAGGCCGGAAAGACCAGAATTTGTCCAACAGCTGGAAAAACAAATCCCCCACTATCATTTGCGCCACCTTATTAAACCTGGGTTCTCCGGCTGGGCTCAAATAAAGTTTCGGTACGGAAGATCGGTCATGGACAGCTTGGAAAAATTCCAGTACGACCTTTATTATTTAAAAAAAAGAAGTATTATTCTTGATCTGGGGATTTTATTAAAAACTTTCCAACTATTTTTCAAATCTGATTCAATATAATTTCCAAAAAAATTTCTGGGAGAAATTTTATCTAGTTAAACGACGCAACCCAAAACACCCTGTGATTGAGGCTTTTAGCATGCCTAAAATAGAGTTTATTCAAAAAAATATTTCTTTATCAAGAAATACTACTTTATTAGATGTGGGTTGTGGTAATGGATTCTTTGCTTATTATTTTGCCAAAATATGCCAAGTAACCGGATTAGATTTCTCAAAACAAATATTTCAAACTAGGCCTGATTATAAATTAGTTTACGGTGATGCTGAAAATTTGCCTTTTTCTGACCAATCATTCGATATAACCTTTTGCTCTAGCCTGCTTCATCATCTTAATAATCCTAAAAAGGTTCTCTATGAAATGAAAAGGGTGTCAAAAAAATACGTTATTATTTCAGAGCCTAATCGAAATAATCCCTTGGTCTTTCTTTTCAGCCTTATCAAGAAAGAAGAACGAGGAGCGCTTAAATTTAATAAAAACTACTTAATTAATTTAGGAAAAAATCTCGGTCTAAAAAATATCAATTACTTGGTTTCAGGAATGATATTCCCAAACAGAACTCCTAGTGTTTTACTGCCCCTTTTAAAGAATTTTGACTCTAATTGGCCTTTTGGAGGATATATTACAATCATCTTTAAAAAAGATTCATAGGTTAAGTTCTTTGGCCAAGACCGCAACGAAATTCTGAAAATCTTGATCTTCTAAAATTTCTTTCGAAGACACAGATCCTGACCAGCACAGTTTCAGGTAATCAAGGGGTATGGATGTTTCAAGGATGGCTGATATAAAATCAATTAATTCTTCCTCGTTATACTGATTATTCGTTAAAGATTCTTTTATAAGGAAGGGAAGCTCTTCAATGTTGTCTGAATGCTTAACCTGAAGGAGCTCATTATAAAAACACGAACCAAAAGTGATTATTGGTTTTTTCAGCAAAACCGCCTCCCAGCCAGCAGTACCTGTAATTGTTAAAACGATCTTAGACTCTTTTATTAAATCAAAACTATTGACTCTCGTATCTATTAAGCGCAGGTTGGGAATTTTTTTTAGCTCTTTAAAATAAGAGGGAGAGCGATAGTAAAGCATGGAGGGATGTTCCTTTACGTATAATTTAAAGTGAACTGGTAAGGATTTAGCGATATTTTGAATTAAGGCAATCTGATTAACGTAAAAGGGGGCGAGGAGGAGCGTAGCGAGTTCAGGTTCAAAATGCAAAGGGAAATAAGCGAAATCTTCTCCTTTTTTTGGTTTCTCAAAAACGAGACCTGAGCCAGTGAGTTTTCTCCAGCTTTTTATCAAATGCCTTTTAAGGTAAAGGGTTGAAGATCCTTCTTTGCTAAACTCAATAAAGTAACGAGTTGCTTTTGAAAGTTTATTAAAGAAAGAGAAGGGTCTTGATAAAGCGTCATCATAACATGGACTCTTAGGATCTTTTTCAAACCGCTTGAGAAAAGTCCTTGCTTCCTCTTTAAACTTGCTTTGGCGCTCCCCTTTTCTTAAAAGTTTGAAAATCTCATTGGCTTTAGAAAAAATATTATAACAATTATCGATTAGAACTACCCAGTTTCCAATCCGGAAATCGTTCAGGTTAATAGTCCTAATTCCCATTTTCTTGGCAATCTGATAGAGGACATAAGATTCAGCGGATCCGACGACCTCAAAAATAATCACATCTGGCATGGCCCCTTCAAGGGCTTTCTTTATTTCTCTGAAGTAAACCTGTAGGTGTTTCAGCATTTCCTCATGGCTGATTGCCGGGCGCGGCTCCAAATACTCAGTTTTTTTAAAATCCATTATTAAAAACCTGTCCATTGTTATATATGGCCAAAGGTTTGGCAGACCGTATTCTTCTTCCAGTGATTTGAGATAGGAAATATCAATCTTTTCTTCTTTAGCTTTTTTATCTAATTCTTCTTTAACAAAAAGGGGTGTATAGGAAAACTCCTTCTGAAACTTAAAAAAGGCCTTATCCTTTTTTGGGCAGCCAATGTCATAGAACTTTTGAACCTTGTAACGTTCTCTCAATAAAACAGCTATAGCGTAGCCAAACACCGAACCCCTCCTATCCATTGATAAGGCTACTTTCATATTTCTTTTAGTAATTTTTCTATCTCCTCTTTCGAAAGAAAGGACCCCTTGGAAAAATAACCTTTATTTCCCACATCTCTCAACTTAACTTGGTTCGGCATCAAGATAAACATATCATCGGTTTCCTTAACCCTCAGCATTTCTTCTGCCGTCATCAACTCTTCATGGGTTTTCTCTCCTGGCCTCTCCCCAATCGTTTTTATTTCAATTTCCTCCGGGCTAAAACCGTATTGTGGCGCGAGATCTACAATAACTACTTTGACAAAATCGAAAATTCTTACTGCCGGCATCTTTAAGATAAAAGTTTCTCCGCCCTTGGCCATCTCGCCCGCTCTCAAAACCAGTTCAATTGCTTTAGATCTCGGCATAAAGAACCTTGTCATAGCAGGATCGGTAATGGTTACAAACTTCTCTTTTATTTGCGCTCTCAAAAGCGGCAGAACAGAACCCCGAGATTCCAATACATTTCCGAATCGGACTGATGCAAGAATCGTCCTTTTTTTTGCTCCTTTATACTGATCGGCTGTGGCCGTTAGCCTTTCGGCTAATAATTTAGTGGCACCCATAACATTGATTGGATTTACTGCCTTATCGGTGCTTATGTTAATCACCTTCTCTACGTTGATTTCTAAGGCGGCTTCAATTACGTTTTGAGTTCCCAAAACATTGGTTTGGACGGCCTCAAAAGGATTATATTCGCAAGAGGGCACATGCTTTAATGCGGCGACGTGAAAAACGACGTCTGTATCTTCCATTGCCATCTTTAGCCTTACCTTATCCCTAATGTCGCCGACTAAAAACCTGATTTTTTTTCTCTCTAACCTCAACTCGTGCTCCAAGTCAAAGAGACCTGACTCATTGTTGTCAAAAATTCGTATTACCCTGGGATCGTGCTTCAATAACTTCCTGACAAGCTCGGATCCTATTGACCCCACTCCGCCGGTAACTAAAATTGTTTTGTTTTGGTAGAATGCCATTTGATTGTTTTTAAAAGAGGGTGATAAATGTCATTGTCTGCTTCTATTTCCAAGGGATTGGAATTAGTTGGGTCAAATTCTTCAAACTTTATAAAATTGATGCCTTCTATAACTGCAAACGGAGTTTGTTCCGATCCCTCTCCCATAATAAGGATGGCGGCGGCGGCTAGGGAATCTACTATATTAGACTGGGAAATTTTCATTTTTCTCCCAAAAATGTCTTCAGTTCCCCGATAATCCTTCAAGGGATAAAACCCCCAATAGCCTATTGAAATTCCCATTGTCCCCCATCTCATAGGAATGGTATGACTGTCAGAAATAATTATTCCAAAATCTTTTAAACGATAAGTTTTTTTAATAAAATTATGGATTTTTTTTGCTGCCAAACAGGGATTCTCTGGCCATAAAATATAGTACCCATTAGTGTTGTTCTCGTCAATACCTGCCGTTGGAATTAAAACATTATTTTTAATGGTTAACATGACATAACCTTTGGGCACCTGGTTCCTCTCAATGTAAAAATCTGCCTCTTTTTTAATTAAATCATCTTTGTTCTTAATTGATTCAATCTTCAAACACCGCCCTTGCCAGATAGAAACTATTTTGGAGGTAACAACTATTATTGATTTTTCCTTTAAATTTACATTCGAAAAACTCTCTTTGATAAGAGAAAATAAATCATCTTTGGGCGGAATAAATGGTCTTGTTTTGATTGGAAATAATTTAAGCATTACCTTTTAATAATTGAATATATCATCAAAACTGGCATAATGTCTAGTTAGTACTTCTGATTTTGCTATACTTATATCTAAAATACCTGTTAATTATTTATAGACGCATTTTTAATAAGGTAGAGGATATTTTCTAAAACCATTGCTACGGTCATTGGGCCAACGCCGCCGGGAACAGGAGTAATAAAAGAGGCTTTTTGTCGGACTTTCTCAAAGTCAACATCACCAACCGGCCTTCCTTCAGAATAGTTTATTCCAGCATCAATTACCACCGAACCCTCTTTTACCATATCTTCCTTTATTAATTTGGGCACGCCTGTTGCTGTGATAAGAATGTCAGCATCCCTGGTCTGAGAAGCAAGGTTTCTTGTTCTGCTGTGGCAAAGAGTTACTGTTGCTCCTTCCTTGATCAACATCATTGCTAATGGTTTTCCAATAATATTGCTGGCGTTTACAACCGCAACGTTTTTGCCAGAAACCTCAATCTTGTATTCCTTTAATAATCTCAATATCCCTTTGGGCGTACAGGGCAGGAGTTCTCCTGTGCCCTGCACCAGCTTGCCGAAATTTACGGGATTAAGACAATCTACATCTTTTTGAGGATTGATTGTTTCAAAAATTCTTGAACCGTTGATATGAGAAGGCATGGGAAGCTGGATAATAAACCCAGTTACCTCTTTAGAAGAATTTAATTTATTAATTATTTTGATAAGCTCTTCTTCTAAAATATTTTCTGGCAGTTCTAAAAGTTCTGATTGAATGCCTATGTCTTGGCAGGCTTTTTGTTTCATTCTTATAAACATTTTACTTGGCGCATCTTTGCCCGCCAAAACTATTGAAAGCTTTGGGACAACTCCATTCTCTTTCAAGCTTTTTGCTTCTTTTCTTAGAACATTCTTAATTCTTTCAGCCACCATTTTACCATCAAGTATTTTTTCTGAAAAAGAATCATTCATATATTGGAAATCTTTTGCAAATATCTATAACTTTTTGTTTTATTTCTTTTTTTTCCAAGGCCTGCTGGATGTATAAGGCAATCTCCTCCATTTCTCCTTCCTTCATGCCACGACTGGTAACGCATGGAGTGCCCAACCTTATGCCGCTGGTAATAAAGGGCGACTGGGAATCAAAAGGAATGGTGTTTTTATTGGTGACAATATTTGCTTCTTCCAAAATCTCCTGACCCTCTTTGCCGGTAATGTTATTTTGTCTCAAATCAACTATTAATAAATGGTTGTCAGTGCCGCCTGAAACGATCCTGAATCCTTTTTCTGACAGCTTTTGGGCAAGAGTCCTGGTATTCAAAATGATTTGCTTTTGGTAATCTTTGAACTCCCTTGTCTTAGCTAGCAGAAAAGTAAGGGCTTTGGCAGCAATGATGTGCATCTGGGGGCCCGACTGAACTCCGGGAAAGACCGCTTTGTCAATTTTTTCGGCAAATTCTTTTTTACATAAAATCAATCCTCCCCTGGGCCCTCGCAGGGTCTTTTGAAGAGTTGTGGTTACAAAATCAGCATAAGGAACAGGGTCAGGATGCAAACCAGCCACTATTAAACCTGCAATATGAGCAATATCAGCCAAAAGATAAGCTCCAACCTCGTCAGCTATTTTCCGAAACTCAGCAAAATCAATCTTTCTGGGATAGGCGCTGGCTCCAGCCACAATGATCTTTGGCCGATGCAAAAGAGCAAGCTTTCTTATTTTCTCATAATTTAAAACCTCGCTGTCTTTCTCTACCCCGTAATGGATGAATTTGTAAAGCTTTCCTGAAAAGTTTATCGGGCTTCCGTGGGTTAGGTGCCCTCCGTGAGACAAATCCATTGCCAAAACCTTATTTCCTGGTTCCAAAAACGCAAAGTAAACTGCCATATTTGCTTGAGACCCGGAATGAGGCTGGACATTGGCATGCTCTGCAGAAAACAGTTTTTTTGCCCTTTCTATGGCTAAGTTCTCGAGAAGATCATAATTCTCGCATCCTCCATAATAGCGCTTGCCCGGATACCCTTCGGCGTATTTATTTGTCAAAACCTGAGCTTCAGCTTGCATAATAGCTTCTGTTACAAAGTTTTCTGAGGCAATCAATTCTAAAGTAAGCTCTTGGCGTAAAAGCTCTTTTTTTATAATCTCGGCAACCTTAGGATCAATTTTTTCCAATATTTTGATGTTTTGATGAAACCAGCTCATGTGCGGTAATTTATTATTCTTTAACAATGTGGAGCTGAACTCTGTATCTTTTACTCCCTGATTTAAAATAGGCTGCCTCTTTTATATTATTTGTAGTCAAGGCTCTAAACCGCCTAATCAATTCTCTTGGGGTTGTTTTCTTATCCAAATCAACCAGCTGAATTGATTTAATATCTTTCCTTTTATGCAAGGAGGTCCTTATTTTTTTAAATTGAGGTTGGCGAGTATATGTGACATCTGCTAACGAAGGCCAAGCTTTTTTAAATACCGCAAACTCTAATTTTTTGACCCGTTTATATAAAGTGTCTGCTGTATCATCTGGCAAGATCTTAATTTTTTCCTGATAAATAATGTCTCCGACATCCAGTCTGGCATCCATAAAGTGCAAAGTTGCTCCATAAGGAGTTCCCTCCTCAATTGCCCAGCTGGCTGTGTGCCAGCCGCGATTATAGGGCAGGAAAGCCGGGTGTAGATTTATTATTCCTTGTTTTGGTATTTCTAAAATTTCTTGGGGATAAATGTATGGAAAATGAATAGAAACAATGTAGTCTAACTTTAGTTTTTTAAATAATCTTGCCTTAGCTGCTGTTTTAAACTCTCCCCCTCTCAATACATGGGAGCTGTCAAGAAAACTGCATAAAGAAATAAGCTCTTTGTCATGAGTGGCTATTTTCTTGTCGGATACTAAAAGGGCCAAAGGTTTAATCCCTTGTTTAATAAGAAATTTCAATATCCAAACAGAAACATCCCTATCACCGGCATAGGCTATCTTAATTGCCTTGTTTTTAGTTTTTTTCATGTATTGTTGGTTTGGCAAGCTCGCAACTTGATCTTAAGTCGCACTCGTCCTTGCACCACTGGGGGTATTTGGCAGCCAATATATTTTTGCGGAATTGAGTGAACTTTGGTCCGTTCCAGGCTTTTTCAAAGCCAAGATCAAAAGCATTATCCAACCCTACATGTGACATTATTCCACATGGAACAAAATAGCCATCATAACGAATGAATGGGGCCTCAAAAGGAGAAAAGCAAATGTTGTGCTTTTGTTTCATGGTTATAACAGGATCCAATTCTACTTCGTCAACATCAGGATAAATCTTTAGGTTCTTAAGTCCCAATACCTTGATTCTTTCCTTCCAATGTAAAAGCAGATTCTTGTACTGTTCAGAAGTCGCCCTCTTAATGCCCTGCTTTACCATAAATTGGGTCATAAAAAGCTTTATAGTATGCATAACAACCAGGTTTTTTATATCTTTTAAAACATCGATGGCAGGATATAAAGAATCTACATTTAGAGCGGAAACTACTGAATTCACCTGGATGGGAATTGAAGTGTTATCAGAAAAATATTGAAGGTTGGGTAAAATTTTATCCAATTCGGCAATGCCAAAACCCCGATATTTTTCCTGTCCACCTTTCTCAAAACTGTCAATGCTTGTTTCCAAATAAGTAACCCCTGCTTTGGCAAGCTTATGAGTCATGTCCTTAGTTAACAAGGTTGAATTCGTAGTCAAGACTAACTCTGGAACATACTTGCGGCAAAGCTCTATCACTTCTATAATTTTTGGATAAGTTAAAAATTCTCCCAGCCCTCCGAGGTGAGCTTTTTTAAAACCTTTTAATTCTGGGGCAAACTTTTTAAACCTTTCAAAATCCATATCTTTGCCAAGAATGTTTTGATTTTGAACTTCTGTCTCCCGACGATGACACCAAAGGCAAGCCAAATTGCACTTAGTAGTCGGATTAATGGCAATTTCCCTAAAACTTGACTTGTCAATCCAGCTCGTTGGTGAAGCGTCTTTCCCTAATAGTAAAACCTCTATATATTTTGCAACACGTTCTGGCATGCCCTCAAATTTTGCCATAAACTTTTTCATTTTTTCATTTTTTTCCTTAATTTTTTCCATTGTTCTTTTAATAATTAATTTTTAAATTCAAGATTAAATAATTATACCTTAGCGAATCAAGGTTCTGCCCTAAATCAAGTTCTTATCTCTCTAATCAAGATAAAGGCTTCGGCCGCCTTTAAACCTGATTCTATCCCCCTTTTTTCAGCTAAAATAGTTATTCCTTTCAAAGAACGGGGATGGGGGTGTTTTTTAAGCTCGCTTTTATAACAACGCATCGCCCTTAGTTTAATCTTAAGGGTTTCTGAAATATCTTCATAAACATTAGGCAGAAATACGTGCTTTAGTTCTTTAGCTAAAGGAGGACCCCATTCTGTCTCAGAAAGCGACTCGTAAGAAAGCACTCTCTTGATTTTATGTTTTTTATTTGGCCTTGAGGCAACCAAACTTGTTGTAAAGATTAAACGATGATCAAGATTAATATCTCCTCCAAAGGGGATATACAATATTTCAGGTTTAACAGTATCTAAGCATTGAAAAATTAAATCGTTTATTTTTTTTCTGGGAATGGTATCTAATTTCACTGTTGGTAAATTCAAGAAAAAAACCTTTTTTATCCCAAAAATTTTTCTTACTTGCTCCACTTCCTTTTTTTTGTTTTCTATAAATTTACGGCTCCAATCTGGCAAATAGGCTTTGGTAACAATACAAAGATAAACTTCGTCCCCTTTCTTTTTATGCTTTGCTATTGTCCCCCCGCATCCCAGAACTTCATCATCTGGATGGGGAGCAATAATTAGAATTTTCATGCTAGTTTATGTGCTTTTTTGATAAAATTGCAAATAAATATTACATCTTTTATTGGAATATGTGAATAGAGGGGCAAATCCATAATATTCTTGCTGATAAAATTCGTATTGGGAAGGTTAAGGTTTTTGTATGCCCTATAAACTCTCTTTTTGTGAAGGGGTGAATCAAAATAGACCTTTGTCTGAATGCCTGCTTTGAGCATTCGTCTTAATAGTCCATCTCTGGAGAGGCCAAATTGATCTTTGTTTATAACGATAGCAAAGTCTTTATAGACAGATAAGTTCTTGGGATAAACTTCTTGGAAAGAAATTCCGGGAACCTGAAAAAGCAACTTTTTATAGAGCCTGACTATTTTTAATCTTCTCTTGTTTGCCTTTTTGAATATCTTGAGATTTTCAATTCCTAAGATAGCATGAAATTCGCTCATTCTGGCGGATAACCCCAAGAATTCCTCTCCTCTCTTGAAACTATCTCCGTTATGTTTTGCCAGCCTTAATTTTGAAGCTAATCTATCATTATTGGTGGCAACTAATCCCCCCTCGGCGGTAGTTAAAACCTTTGTTGGAGTAAGGCTAAAAATTGTGGCATCACCAAACTGAGATATGGGCTTTCCTTTATATAAGGCTCCAAAAGCATGTGCGCCATCGTATATTACTTTTAAACTATGTCTTTTGGCAATCTTCTGAATTTTATCTATGTCGCAGGGATTACCAAAAACATGGGTAGGCATAATAGCCGAGGTCTTTTTTCTTATTTTTCCTTCAACTAAATCGGGATCCATGTTAAAAGTTCTGGGGTCAATATCAACGAATACCGGATATAGCCTATTCCATAAAAGAACATGGCCATCAGAAGTAAAAGTAAAGCTCGGAAGCAGTACCTCACCTTTCAAATTCAAGCTTTTCAAAACCAACAATAGAGCGTTCGTCCCTGAACTCGTGGCTATTACGTGTTTTACTCCAAGGAATCTGGCAGCCATTCTTTCAAAAGACTTCACATACTTTGATTCGGTAATCATTCCTGTTTCTAAAACATCTCTTAATTTTTTGTTAAGCGAACTTAATTTCGCTAAAGTTGGTCTGGCAAGAGGAATCATTATTTTAATAAGTTATTTTCTTGTGAAGCAGCCGTTCATTAAGAGGAATGCGTTCTAAAACCTGGGTAATCTTTCTTGAAGTCCCCTTTTTAGCATAAGGATTTTTGCATTTTTTTACTATTTTTTTGAAAGCCTTATCGTAAAGAGCAATCTCTATGGCTTTTTTTATCTTCTTCCTTGAATAACCGGTATCTATAATATTTTTAGCCTTTTCACGACCTTTTTGTCTTATACCGACATTAATTACCGGCAAATGAAAAGAAGGGGCTTCTAGAATCCCTGAACTTGAATTGCCAACCATAACGCTGGCAATCTTCATCAAGCTTAAATATTCTTTCGGAGAAAGGTTTTTAAGGATCCTTATAAAAGGAAGTTTCTCGTATTGTTTAATCACTTCAATCATTTTCCTGCCAGCCGCGTCGGCATTGGGATAAATTACAACAACCCGATAATTAGGGTTATTTACTGCCTCCATCACCTCTTTTATCTGTCTGGCATAATCTTCTTGCTTAAGGGATAAGGGATGCAAGACAACTAAAATCACTGGTTTTGACAGATCCAGCCGGAGTTTCTTTGCTATTTTAAATGAAGGAATCAGCTTCAAGGAACCAAGACTATCAATAACTGGCGAACCAACAAGATGAACTCTCCAGGATTCTTCCCCTAATTTTAATACTCGCTCTTTGTTCTTTTTGCTTATTACAAGATGAAGATGAGAGAATTTTGTAATAGAGTGGCGGATTGCTTCGTCAATATGGGCTCCTGTTGCTATTTCGCCTCCGACAATATGGGCTACGGGTATTCCTAAACAAAGCCCTGAAATAGCAGCTGCTAGAGGTTCTTCTCTATCGCCCAGTACTAAGACAATATCTGGTTTTAGCCCCTCAAGAACCTGGGTTATACCCAAAATACCAATACCTATGGATTTTGCCATCCTTCCTCCAGTGTCATCGCTCAGCAAAGTATCAACCTTGGCAGCAACTCGGAAACCATCTTTAATTATTTCTTTGACGGCATACCCAAATTCATGGGATAAATACATGCCAGAAACAATCAGCTGCAATTCAAGTCTAGGGCTTTTTTCTATAGCCCTTAAAACAGGTAGGAGTATTCCATATTCAGCTCTTGATCCTGTAACTACAGCAATTTTTCGCATACTTAATTAAAGTTAAATACCACGAATAATATTAACGCTTTTTTCTCTTCCGCAATTAAATAATAAATCTATTATCGACATTCTCGGCAGAAACCCGGTTTTGCTGAATTGTTGAGGGTATTCAGGGTGCTTGAAATCTTGAAAAATTACCTTAATCCCCTCGTCTTTAAACCTATTAAGATCCATATAGAGCTTGCCTCCTTCCCCGGAAAGATAAGTATCTGCTCCTACTTTTTTACAAATATCTATTAATAATTCTGTCCCCTTGCCTTCAGGGTTTAAGGATGAAGCAAGTCTTATTGGAATCTTTATGTTAAGCTCTGACATCAGATAATTGATAAGGTGGATGTCTAAATCTAGTAACGTTTCCCAGGAACTAGTGAATGTTTTTTCAAAAAATTTTGCGTAGTCTTTAAAATATGGGGCGCGGGAATAGTTATGGAGGATCGTAAACCAATTATCTTTCTTCCATTTCTTATTATTATGTATTTTTACCTGGTAAATCGGACTCCGATGAAACTTATGGACTATGGGAACTGTCAGCCATTGTTCGCCATCTGGTGTCTTTACCCTATTTCGATTAATAAATCCTTTCTGGAATTGAACATTGTCTAAAACCACAAATAAATCACATTTTATAAGTTTATCAAAAAAACCGAGCCAAGGCAAATATTCTGGCTGATGGGCAACAACTATCATTGTTTTTTAAGCTCTTTAATGTATTGGGAAACTGTCTTTTGGAATGAACTTGGTTTAAAACCCAATAATCTTTTCGCCCTTTTAATGTCAAAGTAAAAATGGGAAGAAACTGGCCCCAAGGCTCTTTTGCCAATCTTTATTTTGGACTTGGAGCCACTCATTTTTTTAATCTGCCGGGCAACATCTTTAATGTTTACTTCTTGGCCGGATCCAATATTAATCAACTCAAAACCAGCTTTGGCTTTCTCAAGAGCAGCTATGTTTGCCCTGCATATGTCTTTCACATAAACAATATCCCAATTAATATTATTAAGAATTGAAAGGGGTTTGTTTTTTAGGGCATTTCTGATGAAATTAGTTATTGCCCCCCAATCCCTTCTTAAGCCGTAAATGCCAACGTATCTTAAGATAATTACTCTCAAGCCGTATTTTTTGGCGTAAAGCCTGCAGCATTCCTCTCCCAGAAATTTTGTTAAGCTGTAAAAGTCATGGGGCCTTGTTAGATGTTCCTCGTCAACCGGCAAATAGTCTGCCTTTCCGTAAACGCTCATTGAAGAGCTGTAGACAAAGCTTTTAACCTTAGATATTCGGCAAGCCTCCAAAAGATTTAAAGTTCCCCTGACATTGGGCTCAAAAAACGGAAAAGGGCTGTCTATTTCCACTGGCGAGTGAAGAGCGGCAGTATGAAAGACGCATTCTGGCCGGTATTTTTTAAAAAGGGTGAGCATTTTTCTAAAATCTGTCATATCACCTACCAAAGGCTTGAAATTTTTAAAACCTCTTAAATGCTTGATTTTTTGGGCATCACCAAAAATCAGACCAAATACTTGATACCCTTTTTTTAATAATTCCTCTGCAAGGTGAGACCCAAGAAAACCATTAGCGCCAGTTACTAAAACCTTTTTCATGCTAAATCTTTAAACTTAATTAAACTGTCTTTTTCTATATTCCTTTTGGCTTTCTTTTCAATAACTTTGCTAAAGAATTTGGGCGGAATTCCTGTCCCCGGCCTTTTGATGACCAGTATTTCTTTTGTGATTTTCACTCCTTTTTTAATATCATTAGCAGCCACAATGCTTTTTCTTGCAACCTTGGCTATTTCTGCTTCGCTTTTGAATGCTTTTTTAATGCCGCTTCCCAAGGCTTTTTCAATGTTGCGGATTGCCCTCACCATTGTTTTCAGTTCACGAGGTTCAAGAGAAGCTTTATGGTCTGGTCCGGGAAGATTCCTATCTATGGTAAAGTGTTTTTCAATAACAGAAGCTCCCAGAGCCACAGCAGCAATTGAAGCCTCAATACCCTCGGTGTGGTCAGAAAAGCCTGTGAGCACTCCGAGCTTACTTTTCATTACTAGCATTGCTTTCAAGTTGACCTCGTGCATTTGGGTGGGATAGTTTGTTGTGCAGTGCAGCACAACCAGTTTTGTATTTCCGGCCTTGCGAATTGCCCTAACAGAATCTTTCACCTCGCTGAAATCTGACATGCCGGTAGAGAGAATAATGGGCAGGCCTTTTTTTGCAAGGTATTTAAGGTAAGGAATGTTGTTGGAATCGCTTGAGGTAACCTTTATCGCCAAAAGCCCGAGCCCAACTAAGAAGTCAAGATCATTAAATGAAAAAGGGGTAGAAAGAAAAATAAGCCCTTTCTTTTGGGCATACTTAATGAGCCTCTTATGCCACGATCTCGGAAGCATGAGGCGCTTTAGCATCTCATAATGGCTTTCAGATCCCTTATTCTTTTCATTCTCACGTTGGTAATCGGCTTTTTTAACACCTCTGACAACCAAGGTATCCGGATTAAATGTTTGGAATTTTACTGCGTCTACCTTAGCCTCTGCTGCAACATCAATAAGCTTTTTTGCCATTGTCAAATCTCCATTATGGTTTACTCCTGCTTCAGCAATAATAAAACAGGGGTTTTGCTGTCCGATTGCTTTTTTGCCAATTTTAATCTTCATATTCATATTTCTTATCTTACAAAAAATTACACAATCTTACAAGTTGACTGGCACCTAGTGGTAGCCAGGCAAAGCACGCTTTTGGTTTCTTTTCAAGGAAAAAAGAAGCCTTTCCAAGAAAGAAAAACTGAGTCTTCTGGCTAAAATTATAAGAGTATTGCTTATCAACTATGGGGAGAGAAAACTATCTTTTTTTTGTTTCCATACCTCCTCAAGGGCAAAAAGGGTTTTTAAGTTTAAAAGGTTTTCTTTAAAGGAAAAGGGATAATCTTGTCTGCCGTAAATGGCGTCTAAAAATGCCTTAATTTCATTTATATACATTTCTTCTTCATTCACATACCCCTTTTCAGGATTGCCTTTGGGCACGGGGATGGTTTCTGTTGATTTAGATTCTACGTTATAAAGCTTAATGGTAGAATCAAATCTTTCCCAATCTAAAACACCGTCAGACCCCAAAACTCTCAAGGTTCTATACGGCTTTCTGGAAATAACATCTATGAGAATATTTCCGCAAACGCCGTTCTTATATTTTAAATTTGCCAAAAGAATGTCGTCAGCATCCATGTCTAAATCCGAAATTTTTGTTATTATCCCCGAAACATCTGAGGGCGTCGAAGATATTAGCCAGTTAAGCCATATTAGTTCAAAGGGCAGCATTTCTCGGCAAGCGCCGGTTTCTTTTTTGGAAAAATAAACTTGTCTATAATCTTCCCAAGGATGCCAGTCGGGAAGGTACTGGCCCATATGATATTGAAAAGCAAGAATTTTACCGATTCTATTTTCATCAAGGATTTTCTTAATAATTTTAATTGGAGCATAAAAACGAAACGTGCAAGATGGAGCTTTAACGATATTCAAATGCCTGTTTTTAAAAATCTCTTTATAGCCGTCGTCGCTTGTCGGATGCTCAACAAAAAAGTGTTTTTTGTGGCTGAGCGCCGAGCGAATATATTGACCGTGGCTGTCTGGCGGAGAAGAAATAATGAGCGCGTCAAAGTCCTTAACCGAAACTTTTTTAAAATCATCAATGATTTTTATGCCGTATTTTTCCTCGGCTTCTCTGCGCCTATCCTCACGCGGGTCAAAGCCAACAATACCTTTCTCGCTATTAGCAAAAAGGTTGCGAATTCTCCGCTTGCCCATTGAACCCAAACCAATTACTAAAAATTTTAAACTCATATTTTTATCATTGACTTTGTTTTAAGGATATAGTAATATAGGGACGATCATTAATGGCTCTTTGGCAATTTTTCTTAATAGGTCTAATTATTGTTAATACGTTAAGTATAGTCTTAACGAAAGCAGCTGCTGACAAATTACCGAAAAGATCGGTCGGAGTTTTTTACCAATATGCTCTCTGCGCAATAATAGCTTCTTTCTACGCAGTCTTTGTGGGAGGACTAGATTTTTCTACGCTAATAATCCTTGTTATGATTATCGGCGCAATCAACGCTTTTGGGAATTATTTCCAATGGCAGGCTTCTCACATAAGTCTCAGCAAAACCTCTCTATTCTTTCCTGTGATGGATATTATGACAATAAACCTGGCAATTATTTTTCTGGCAGAAGGAAATATTTGGAATCTTCAACTAGTACTCGGTGTCTTAATCAGTTTCTCAGCAATTTATCTCTTCAGATTTTCGTCTATCAAGAAAGATGGCACAAAAGAAACCCTTAATAAGAACTGGTTCATTTATTTAACAGCAATGATAACTATCTTCGGGAGTGCCGCATTCCTGGTAAAAGTTTTCTCTCTGACAATTTCTTCTGGCACTTTTCTGGCAGGATGGTATATAGGCGCATTCTTTGGCAGTATTGGTCTCTTGGCCCTTACAAGAGAAAATCCTAAAAATGATTTTTCAAAAATGACTTTCTTGACAGTATTGCCGGTAAGCACTACCATTCTTGGAACTCTTCTTTTAATGTTTCTGACTTATCAATTTGGCGGGCCAGTAAGCATAGTGCTACCTTTCCGAATGTCTTTTAGCGCTTTCACCCCGGCCCTGATAGGACTTTTTATCTTCAAAGAAAGGAAGACGTTGTCTTGGAAAGAGAAATTAGCAATGGCCTTGGGCGTCATCGGAGCCGCTCTAATCATATCAAGATGAGGAATTTGTTCCTCATTTTTTATTTCATATTATTAATGCCGCCTGCCCAAACGGTATGCTTTAATTTCCATTCGCCATTTATTTTCTTCCATAAATGAGGTGGACTGAACTTATCACGCAATTCAAAAAATCTTTCTGGCTTCATTTCTATATAATCCATGACTTCATTAAAGTATCTGTCAGGGAATTCGCCGTCGAACTTTCTCACTAAGGCTACTCCTTCTTCTCTGGTGAGGTGTTTGTTTCTTATCTCTTGCGAAGCATCGTAGCTCGCGCGGCCTAAGCCAAATTTAATAAAAGTTGTATAGTAGTGCAAGTCATCAATCCTATCGTCTATGCTGTTATACTTGCTGTAAGTACCCTGGGTTCTAAAGGGGCGAGCCTGAAAACCCGTATGCTCAACTGCATAATAGTAATTTTCCTGAGGCACCCATTTGATATAATATCCCAAATAATGAACTTCAATATTTGATTTTTCTATATCCTTATAATCTGCGGGTAAAAACGGCATCAAGTCAACCAATTTCAGATTATATCTTTTCACTAATTCCCTAATAGAAACTCCTGCCAAATGTGCTTCATTAAGATTCTTCGTTGTATAATATGACTTACTTCTCAACGATAACTTATTGTCAGCAATTGGATTTCCGTATTCTGCTTCGTTTTCTCCATAAAAAATAAGAGGTGTCTTGTATTTTATTGCAATCTTTGGCGCTAAATTTTTTTGTCCCAGCATAAATGTTTGGAAAGGATGAAACAGATTCTCCATGGCCAATCTCGTTAATAGTTTCATTACTTGACCGTTTGGTTTAAAGGCAATATTGTCAAATCCGCCAACCTCAATCCAATTACGAAAATTTTTATATCCATAATCTGTGTATAGTATGGGAGGCCAGGTAATGGTTAAAGGATGCATGCCGTATTTATATTTTAATATATGAGCTGCGAACGCGCTGTCCTTACCGCCGCTGCCCGGCACAATACAATCGTAATGGCCATCATTACTTCTGTACCGATCTAATAATTTTAGGAGCTCTTCTTCTCTCTTCTCCCAATTGATTTGCCCTTTCTGTTCGGCAGCTCGACAGGCATCACACACGCCATCATCATCAATATGAAGAGTCTTATGCTTTGTATTAAGTTTACGGGCGAACTCTATGCTTGATGCAGGGCGCTGATTCGACATTACGCAACGTCTACAAAAAATTACTTTTTTAGGAAGGCCGTATTTTGGTGTTAGTTTAGTTTCAGGCATGTTTTAAAAATTTAATCTTGCTTTTTATTCAACCCGTTGATGAGTCTTTAATAATATAGCTAAATTTTCGTAAATCTGCAAGCCTGTTGGTCCGCTTCTTTCCGGATGAAACTGACAAGCAAAAATATTTCTTATTTGCAGGCTGGAGCAGTAATTTACGCCAGCATAAGAAGTTAGTGATAAGATAATTTCTTTTGAAGCAGGGATCGTATAAAAGGAATGGACAAAATATATATAATCTTCTCTTTCTTTTATTCCTTTCAATAATGAATTTTCCCATTCATCTTTGGGTTTGTAATCAGGTTTAAAAATCTTGTTCCAGCCAACCTGGGGAACCTTGCTTCCTCCCTCAAAATCCTGTAAAGGAAACCTAATTACTCGACCCTTAATAATGTCTAATCCCTTATGCAGTCCGAATTCCTCGCTTTCGCTCATTAGAAGCTGCATTCCCAAACATATCCCTAAAAATGGCTTGCCCGAATCTATGAAGTTTCTTATGGGCTCAATCAGATTTAATTTATTAAGAGTATCCATCGCCTCTCCAAAAGCACCGACTCCAGGTAAAATCAAGGCGGAGGCTTTGAGGAAATCTGATCCTTTGTTAACTATAAACGCTTCTAAACCAACTCGCTCGCAAGCTAATTTTACGCTAAACAAATTTCCCATTCCGTAGTCAACAATAGCAATTTTTTGCCGCCGAGAATAAGCCATAAATATTTTACAATTTTCGACACTTAATGTTTTGTTTTACAAGGAAGTTCTTTATCGTCATCAAATCAGCCGGCTCAATTTTTGAAAAACGCTGGCCGCTTTTTAGAAACTCAGTGTTACCCTCTAAAGAAAAATCATTGCCAATACGACTCTTGTCAAAGAAGCCGTAATGAAGCATTGAAGCCAAACTAACCGCATTTGCCTTACCTTCTGTAATTACCTCTTTTAGGTGCTCCAATTTACCAGCTCCCCCATTGGCAATAACAGGAATTGGCACAGATTCTGCAACTTTCTTTGTTAAATCGATATCGTAACCTAATCCCGTTCCCTCTTGATCGACAGAAGTAAGCAGAATTTCTCCTGCCCCTAATTCTGCTGCTTTTTTTGCCCATTCAAAAACATCTAAACCCGTGTGTCCCCGGCCATTCTCCACAAAAGCCAGATACCGACCATCATCTTGCTTAATTGCTTCTATAGATATGACAATAGTAGAAGAGCCAAACTTTCTAGCTGCCTCCTTGATAATATTCGGATTTTTAACTGCGGCGGTATTAAGAGACACTTTGTCAGCTCCCGACCGTAAAACAGTTTTAATATCAGCTAAATTTCTTAATCCGCCGCCAACGGTTAATGGAATAAATATCTCCTTAGCGGTTCTTTTAATAATCTCTAACAGACTGTTCCGACCATATAAAGTGGCGACGATATCCATATAAATCAATTCGTCAACGCCTGTTTCGTAATAATAACGGGCGAACTGTTCTGGTTTCCCTAAAACGCGTAAACCCTCCAAATGAATGCCCTTTACCAAATTAGGACCTTTTATATCAAGCCGGGCAATAACCCTAATGTTTTGTTCTGGCATATTATAATATTTTTTGATATGTTTTTGATTTAAACGCTGATCCAAAGGCAAAAAGGGTTTTTAAATTCAGATTATTAAAAACCTTAAGATCGTATCTGCTTTATTCGCCTCTTAATAGCCTCTCGATCTCTATAAATTGTTTCCGCCAAAACCCAGTCTTCTGGTACATCTAAATCAATTGAGCGCCATTTTGGGCAAACAACGGCTTTGGTGTTTTTAGTGATAAAGGTTCCTTCTTTCAAAAAAGGAATAATCTTCATTAGATAGACAAAACAGCCGTTTAAAATATACCCTTGAGGCCAATCCTGAGTATTGGTAGATTTAGTTTTTTCTTTATTGGCCAAAATAATATTATTGTTCTTATTAAGATGATAAAGTCTGGGGTGGGTCGGACAAACCGTTAAAACCGTGGTGGCGTCGGTTTCGTGGATCATTTTCCAGCACTTTATTATGTCCTTTTTCTCTCTGAGTGGAGAAGTAATCTGTAAAAGCATAACATAATCTGGCACGTAATTTTCTTCTCTTCTTAACCTTTTCAGTAAATAAAAAATGCTATCTGCCATAAGAGAATTGTCCTTGGCCAATCTAGCTGGCCGCAAAAATGGAACCTCTGCCCCGTATTTTTTAGCGATCTTAGCAATCTTTGGAAAATCAGTGTCTACGACTACCCTATCAACAAAATCTAAGCTAAGAGCCTGCTTAATTGTATGAACAATCAACGGACGCCCTAAAAACTTTCTAATGTTTTTATTAGGTATCCTTTTTGACCCCGCACGAGCGGGAATCACTACCAAAACTTTTTCTTTAGTTGTCATACGTAAGATGCTAGTTAAATTTGAAATGCTCTTCTTTTTCTTTTATTGACTCTTTGTAGGCCGATAGTCCTACTGTTTTTTCTCCGGGCCGGGGTAGAATATATCCTACGACTTTTTCTAAAAAACCCATGCGTACTCCAGCTTTATATATTCTAATTTCCAAATCAGTATCATTTACGCGGTTATGAGCTTTCCTCCAGCAATTAATGTTATACCTGAAAAACCTAAGGTAGGATCGATAGAGCCAAGTCTGAACGCCGCCTATTTTGGGGCCCAAGCCCTCCTCTTTAGCTTTGGGATTGAAATAAGGGCCGTCGCCAGGCTCGCCGTCTACTATTCTTCTTTTGCCCTGTCTTTCTTCTTCGTAGAGAGCCGAAACGAATTCATGATTCCCGCTTTGGGCAAAATCAAGAAGCAAAGACAGGTGATCTGGAGTCCAAATATCATCGTCGTCAATTCTGGCAATCCACTTACCACGCACCATGGAAAGCGCCTGGTTAGCTGCTACCACAGGTCCCGCCAACCAATGGTTTTTTACTGTCGGAGGATAGCGGTAGCCTCTCTTTGGAATATTATAAAAACGGATGCGGGGATCGTTAATTTTCGATATCAATTCTACTGTGTTATCGGTGCAGTGGTCTCCAATTATAATAAGTTCAAAATTTTTGTAAGATTGCGCTAAGACCGACTTTACCGCTCTTTCCATTAGCAGCTCTCCGCGGTTATAAGTCGGCACGCATATTGAAATCAGGGGGTTTTCAGCAAGCTCTAAATACTGATTTTCAAAACGCAGCCGCGCTATTTTAAGCTTCAAAGGTTCTGTAACAGCAAAATACAATTCGTTAAAAGCAGATATGGATTTATCTGCTAGGGAACGTTCTCTGGTTTTTTCCCCTAGACTACTTTGCATATTCTTCTTAAGTTTTTGGGTCCCCACCCTATAACCCTTTCATAAAAAAGAAAGCCGGACAAGTGATCACACTCTTGAATTTTCTTAATAAGAAGGTCAAAATTTTCTATATGACACACCTGGTGGCAGCTCTTTTTGAGAGCTCGAGTCGCCAAACTGCCTCTAAAATTTTCTGCTTTCCATCCTTCGTAGTCAAATTCTTCAACTACCTCTACCTTCTCTGTTAAATCAACTGTTTTTATCTTTCCATCCGCCTTTTTCTGTGTTACCCATCGCGTTTTGTCACGTTTTATCACCTCGTTTAAATCTTCTTGTTCTCCAGGTGAGAGATGGTCTTTAGCCACTTTCTTTACTATATCTATAATGTCTTCTAAAACAGCCGTATTTTCAAACACACAATAACCAACAAAACCCAAATCTAGTTTAAAATATCGACTGCTCCCTGACAGCAAATCGCCCCATTGCTTGTCATTATGAGCCACTTTCCTTTCCAGCTCTTCTTCTGTTTCAAAAAGTTCGCCTTTAGAATAACTATTATATTTATCAAACAACTCAACCAGGCTCGGGTATTGATGATAATTCTTTTGTATCTGCTTAATGATTTCTGTAATTTTAATGTTTCTGGATAATAGATAAGAAATCGTATCCAAAAGAGTGCCGTAATTAACCAAAAGGGTAATGAGTAATCCGAGGCTTCTTATTGTCAGATAATCGGCAAAATCAAAGGTATTGTTTCCACAGGCCACTTCTTCTGTTTCAACCAGGCGAGAAGGTTCAGCTCCCTCAATCAAATTGTATTCGCCAAAACGATTGTTTACTATTCTAAACTTAGTCTTATACTTATATTTTTCCCTTTCCTCCTCAGCTATAGTCGTACCTCGCAGCAATCTAAGCTGATATATTTGCATAGACACTCCTAAACGAACCGATTCATCAACCGTCTTCATAAAGGATTGTAATGTTTCACCAGGCAGACCAAAAATTATATCCACCAGAATCGGCCAATTACTGCCCTTGGAAATCTTTATTAGTTCCTCAATCGTTTCTAAAGGGATGTTTTTTCTTTTGCAATTATTAAGGACATCTTCATTGAATGTTTGCAAAGCGAAATATAGATAACCTGTCATTTTGGCAAGATTGACCATTAACTCTATGGAAGTCTTTGTCTTCTGTTTGGTGGTAGCATAACCTACGAGTTGGGGAAATCCGTGTTTCTCATAAAGTTTGAGCATGAAAAAACTAGTCCTCAAATCGCGATCACCCATTATGCCAAAGTTCGTGTCTGTTAAGTCCAATTCCTTGGATTTGCAGCGCTTTAAAATATAAAGCAATTCCTCGCGTATTGTCTCCTCGTTTTTGACGGAAAGCGGTAAAAAAGAACCGATTCCTCCGCCGCAAAAAGTACATTGATGGGGGCAGCCGCGCACTGTTTCAAACGTAGGTGTAAAATCTGCTGCCAAAAAATGGTCAAAATATCCCGCCAGATATGGTGACGGAAATTTATTAATATCAATGCCGCCCTTGACGATCTGACCTCTCACTACCTGCCCTTGTCTATTTAAGCGCAGGGCGCAGCCGTCAATTTCTTTTGAAAACAAAGAATTGGCGCCTTCTGAAAGAAATCTCTCGACAATATTAGCAAATGATTTTTCGCCCTGGTCTAAAACTATAATATCCAAGCTTGGATTAGTTTTTAAAATTTCTTTAAAATATTCTGTGTTTCTGGCAACATTCGGGCCGCCTATCACCGTTATTATTGAAGGGCTAATTATTTTACTAGCCTCAATTATTTTTAAGGTCAGGTTCTTGTTCCACATATAAAAAGAACATCCCAAAATATGAGGGGGGCGTTGCTTAATAGCTGTCATTAATTCTTCCGGATTTTTAAACAAAGAAAATTCTACCTCATCTGTATGAAGGCTCTTGCAATAGCTGGCGATAGAACCTATCCCCATAGGTATTGAAATGCGGTTGCCCGGACGAAAATGATCCGGGTCAATTAAATAAATACGAATTTTTTCCTTTATTGTATTGTTCATTATAAATTTCTCTGGGTAATTTTCTTTTTTACGCCTAGCGCACTCTGCTTGAACGGACGGTGACTCCAGGGCGTCCAACCTTCTTTTATTATCTTTTCAATGTCTTTTTCAGTAAGCTTAAAATCAACCAGTTTATAATTTCCTTTTAAAAATTTAGGAGATCCTGCCTTCTTTAACTTTTCAGCAACGCTTTTTGAAACAAAGTCATAAGTATAATGAGCGCTTTCACGTTTCATTGGTATGGCAGCGCTGCAATTTATACAATAACGCTTCATCTGATCCATGAACTCATTTGGGTTTTTATTCCACCATCCCTTTTTAATAGGATAACCGCCAGGACCATTAAAAAGGTGGTCTTGAGCTGCAGCCACTTCGCAGAAAAATCCGCCTTTTGGAGTAATGGAAGCTGCCCACCGCCACTGCACCCAGCAGTTACCAATCAGCCTCCACATTAATTCTTTATCCTCTATAACGTCGTTAGCTGCAATTAAAAGAGGCTGGTGTTCTCCGGTGTTCTTGTCTGTATGATCGTTAGAGATAATATTATTTGAGTCAAAAGTATCTTTAATAATGCTTTCATATTTTTTCCAATTAAATCCGTTGGTCCATAAACTTCGCTGTTTTTTATTAGGAACCATTTTTTGAAGGAGTAGGCATATCTCTTTGAACTGTGGATGTATGGTTGGCTCTCCACCCATAATTCCGATTGTATTCGGAAAACCATCCAAAGAATCAATGGCTTTGGCTATAGTGTCCAAGTCCATAAAAAAGGGTTTTTTATGGTGCCCCACAAATCTTGTACAGCTGGAACACTGCAAATTGCAGGCATTGGTTATTTCAATATGAATAACTGACATTCGATATATTGGAATCATAATTTATTTAGATAAGTTTCTGCTAATAAAAAATCGCTTTCCTGGTCTATATCAATACTTCTTTCTGAAGGCATAATATAAGGTAATACCTTCTGGCGATAAACGCTCTTATTTTTAAATAAGAATTTTGGGGTGAAGATATGGATTGCTCCGTTGGGGAAATAAACTTTTGGCAAATCTTGTTTTCTTTTGCTAAAGTATTCCCAGCCAAAAACAGGTTTTAAAGATTTTTTCTCTATTTTTAAAGCTAGATAGGGATTAAAAACCTCTTCACAGACACTAGCCACTGTAACGGAGTCTGATTTGTTTTTAAAGAAAAACTCAATCGCCTCGTCAATGTCTTTAACTTGGCGCAGGGGAGAAGTCGGCTGCAGCTCAACAGCAATTTCAGGGAAATATTTTTTCCTTATTAAAACCCTTACAACATGAAGGAGCGCATCTATCGTTTTGCTTGTATCTCCAGCCAAATGCTCCGGTCTTTTAATTACCTCTGCTCCATATTTTTCTGAAACATTGGCAATCTCCTTGTCTTGGGTAGAAACAATTATCCTGTCTAAATATTTACTTTTCTTCGCCTCTTCAATAGTATAAGCAATCAAAGGTTTGCCGGCCAGAAGCTTAATGTTTTTTTTTGGAACTGTTTTTGAACCGCCTCGGGCCGGAATTATGGCGATTATTTTTTTATTATTAGGCTTCATATAATTTCTTTCCATCTAAGTTCCTCTAAAATTGCTTTTAAGAAATTTCGTTTGTTCTCTTCCGGTGTTATTTTTGAGACGCCCTTCCCTACAAATGACTGATACCCTTGAAAACTTGCCCTGTCAAGAGCGGCTAAAAAATTTATAACTTCTTGCTGCTCTGGCTTAAAACCCTGGGCAATCTTTTCCATGGCTAGGGCACATGAGGGTAAATCTGAAACCTTAAAAACTCCTGGGGCATTCTGATAGAAGGGCCAACCAAAAGTCAAAACTGGCTTCCCTCTTAATAAAGCTTCCCAACCAGCGGTCCCGGTAAGGGTCGCCACTGCTTTCGCCTGTTTTATTACTTCCCAGCTTTTGAGTGCAACCGGTATTATTTTAACATTCTTTAGCTCAGCTATTCGTATATAATACCCTTTAAATCTGTATCCATCAAAACCGAGGCCGAAATTAAGCCAGAAATGAGGGTGTTCTTTTACATAGATAACCCAGTTTTGCGGGAGAGCGGCAGAAAGAATTTCTAATGCCAATAATTGGTTATTGAATACTCCTCCCAACGGACAGGAGCTGGCCTCTGGCTGAAGATGAAGCGGAAAATATACATAATTAACCGATGGGTCAAAGTCGATCTGAAGTTTTTCATAGTCTTTACGAAGATTATCTCTGCTTTTTCTAACTAACTCTGAAAAATAGCTGATTAATTGGCCTCTTTTAATCACCCTATGCAAAACTTTTATCTTACGTTTGATTCTCCCCTCCAACAACATTCTTTTCATTTTTTCATTCAGACCAGAAAAGTCCTGATTATTATTAAAAGAAAGATAGTGCTTCTTCAGATCAGGGCTTAAATCATCAAATAGAATATTTTTTCTTTCGTTTAGTTCCTTTTCTAAACGGGGAGCCTCTTCCTTATAAGAATGATAAAGTAAAATCAGATCATTAACTATCCATGTCTGGCCGAAAAATATTGTCTTTATTTTAAATAACCTTGCTAAAATATAAATCACGTAGGCGTAAGTGCTATGTGGATAAGTGTCGAAAATGATTACTTCGGGTTTATAGAGATTAATTACGCCTCGCCAATACTTTAATAAATCGTAATAAAATTGTTTTTTCTGATGGATTGACCAGCGACAATAACTTCTTTCCATTAACGACAAAACGACGCCCTCGTCTTCAAGTAATTGATGGATTATGTCTTCTCCTACCGGTTCAAAGCTATCTGTTTGAACTTTTGCTGGTGGCTTTGCAGCATCAGCTTCTTCCGTCAATTCGTGAAAAACAGTCTTTGGGAAAAGACCCTTGTTGGCCTTGATATAATTACTAAAATCACTTATCCGGACCCAATATAAAATTTCATGGCCGGCTTTTTGAAGTTCCTCGGCCACTCCTACTAATTCAGGATATTCCAAAGCCCAATCAATTAAAAAAATTCGCATAGTTTAATTTAGACCGTAAATCCCGGCCTGATACATTTTATAAAAATAAGACGTTTTATCAGAAAGGATCGTAGCCGGCTTCCCTTCCTCCACTATCCTGCCCTGATTTAACACCAAAATCCTACCGACATCAACCACGGTTGAAGGCCGATGAGCAATAATTATAATAGTCATTTTCCCGTGCAGCTGCTTGATGGTTTGTTTAATAGCCTGTTCTGATTCTGCATCCAGGGCGTTGGTAGCTTCATCAAGGATAAGTATCTTTGGACTTTGGGCTAATATTTTTGCCAGAACAATTCTTTGACGCTGGCCTCCAGAAAGCAAAACTCCCCTGTCGCCAACCACCGTCTCAAATCCTTGGGGCTGAGATTCAATAAAGTCAATACTCTGGGCAAGTGTCGCCGCCTCGCGCATCTTAACGTCTGTTATGGCTGGATTATAAAACTTAATATTATTGGCGATACTGTCATTAAGCAGGAAGGGGTCTTGAGGCACATATCCAATTTGCTTTCTCCACTCTCGCATACTAATTAAAGAAACATCTATTCCGTCAACTAGAATTTCTCCTGTTTTCGGCTGGTAGAGTCTAAGCAAAAGGTCAACTATGGTTGTTTTACCGGCCCCCGAAGGCCCAATTAACCCAATAGTCTCTCCTTTAGATATCTGAAAACCAAGACCATTTAATACTTCCCTTCCTCCTTCATAGTTGAAAAAGACGTTCTTGAATTCGATTGCCCGATTAAACTTAAACTGCCCTTGGCCTTTATCTGCTTCCTGCTGTTTTCTGACATCTGATTCAAAATCCTGCAGGCTGTTCAGATATGGCACCGTCGTATTGAGCTTATTAACTTCATGCTGGATTCCTTCTGAATAGTTGAAAATTCGATAAATAGCGTAAACAATCACGATAAAAGAAGGATACTCAAATCCCTGAATCTTATAAAAGAAGACAAAAAGCAAAAGAATGAATAAAATGCTTAAGGGCTTGCTCAGAGCGCCAATAAAGGCGTTGATAATCGTCAGGCGCAAATCTAGTTTTTTGTATTTAGTAAAAAGTTGATCGGCTTTGGTTAAAAAGGCGTTTTCAGCAGCTCCCGCCTTGATTGATTTAATTCCGATCATCGTCTGGTTAATATGGTGGGCTATATCTCTGTACCATACCTCTGTTTCTTTAGAAGCTGCTCTCGTTCTATAAAAGAGTGGTTTTAAAATCAAAAAAGACACCACTACCAATCCGAGACTCCCCAATGTCGCAATTACTGACACATTCATAGCCAATACAGTATACACCAGCAAGGCAAAGCTAAGCATCAAAAGCGAGCTCATTTGCTTAAATATATGAGGACCGGTATCAACTATTGTTGTTAAGCTTTGCTCCAGATGCCCCATTTTTTGCTTGGCCAAGTATTCCCAACGAGATCCTAATGTTAAAGCAAATAGGCGCTTGCGCATATTAAGTTGGAAGTCATTTACGATAAGAGCAGTAACATAATTTGACAAGAAAATGAAAACTGTCCTTAAAAGAAACATCAAAAAAATGCCAATTAATATGAACTTTATCGTAAAAGGAAGGTGTAAAAAGAGAAATGCTTTTTGGATAGCTTGAGAAAGCACATCTGTGCCAGCAGCTGAACTTCCACCGGCTAAAGAAAGCAAGGGAATCATACTGCCAATCCCAATGCCTTCTGTAATACTGCCCATGAATCCCAAGCCCGACATAAGTAAAATCTGCCGCTTGTAACCACCAAACGTATCCCAAAAGGTTTTGAAAATGTAGCGAATTCTCTCTGTTTTTACCATTTTTTAATTTTGTCTGTTACCTTACGCTTTAACCCAATATAAGAATTTATTGCCGTTTTCTCTGCTTTAGGAGAAACAAGCCGTAAAATCTCCCGGCCTAAAATCCGGTACTGTCTTCCTACCTTGTTAGCCTTTATTAATCCTCCTTTAAGCAAACGTTTTATTGTACTATTGCTTACCTTTAATAACTTTTCTGTTTCGGAGGTAGTATATACTACATTTGGTTTTATTTCCTCATCCATTATTTTATAGTATCAAAAGGTATCAAAACATGTCAATAGGGTTCAAATAAAAGAAGCCTAACTTTAAAGAACTAGGCCCTTGGGAAACTTGTATATTATTTGATTATATTATTCTCTTGGATATGGTCAAAAATTGCTTTGGCCATTAATTGGTGCCCTGCCAAATTGTAGTGGCCACCGTCTTCTGAAGGATAATGTAAAGATTCTTTGACATTTTGAACGGCAGAGAACAAATCTATATAATTTATTTTCTCTTCTTGAAAGTAGTCTAAAATGGTATTCCGCACGAGATCCAAATCTATATTTTGTAATTCAGGATATTCTCTAAGTAAAGAGGCTTCAGCGTCAGGGTCTGGCGGACCATCTGGAACAACAACTAAAAAATCGGAGTGATTATCTTTTGATAGCTCTGCTATTTCTTTAATAAGGGCTTTGGTAATTCGCCACGATTTTAAAATATCCTCATCTTCTTGGAAAACTTCACTG
>DJKW01000010.1 GCA_002434805.1 Patescibacteria group bacterium UBA6532 | reverse complement strand
GGTGGGCGAGGAGATTCGAACTCCCCCTAAGAACTCCACAGATTCTTGTGCTAAGCCACTACACTACGCCCACCATGTGCCCTCGCGAGGAGTCGAACCTCGATTTCAGGTTTAGAAGACCAGTGTTCTATCCATTGAACTACGAGGGCAAAAGTACAAAGTATTATATCCAAATTTCTTTCTTCAGTCAAATGGATTAGGATAAGTTTCTGATCCTGTCTCTTTAAAAATCTTTGCCCGAACTTCCCATTCTTCTAAAATTGTTTGGTAGATGCTTTCTTTAAACTGTATAGACTATTCTAGGGATTCTGGATCTTCTTTGGATAACTGAAAGCTATATTTATAAAATACGAGGCCGCCTAAAATTAAAGAAAAAACCAATAAAATCAAGAAAGATAGAAAAGATTTCTCCCCTATTCTTCGGGGAAGCTTTTAAAGAAAATCTTTAATTTGGGCTAGATTTATCTTTTTGATCATAAAAGATGATTATCTTTACTTTGTATAGACTTTTAAAAACAGACTGGAAGAAACGTCACCCTCTAAAAGGCTGCTCTCCTCTTTCTTTTCTATGTCAACAATCGGCTCTGGAATTATCTTTAAAATTTCTGGGGGAACAACCTCTTTTTCTAAATTTACGAATGGTATGCCTAAAATATAGGCTTGAAGCTTAATAAGCTCTTCTTCAGTAATAAAACTTTCTGAGATCAAAACATCTCCTACTTTTTGTTTAGTTTTTTGAGCTTTTTTAAGTGCTTTTTCAAATTGGGACTCTGTCACCAAGTTTGCATCAAGTAAAAAAGCTTTGAGTTGTTTGGGTTCAACCCTCATATTCGAGGATTTCCTGTTTAATATTATTAAATACTACTTGCCAAGAGCTTTCTTGATTTTTGAAACAACTTCATCAAGGCTGTAGTTTACTTTCACTAAATAAGTCGTTGCTCCAAGTTCTATGGCGTTTTCAATGTCTTTCATGTCTTCCAAGTTGGTTAAAACAATGATTGGAATTTCTTTGGTTTCAGGATCCCCTTTTAATTTTTTCAATACTTCAAAGCCATGGAGTTTGGGCAAAATCAAATCAAGTAAAATCAAGTCCGGTTTTTGGGTTTTAGCCATTTCCAAGCCCGCCTCCCCGTCCATGGCTTTTACCACCTCATATCCTTCTTGCTTTAATACCTCTCCAAAAGTCTCTTGAAGAGCAGATTCATCCTCGATAAATAAAATTTTTTCCATGTTTTTTTATTATTTTATTGGTAAGGTAAACCAAAATGTCGACCCTTTATTTTCTTCTGATATAAATCCAATTTTTCCTCCAGACCCTTCAACGATAGATTTAGCTATATAAAGCCCGAGGCCTGTCCCTTGGGTTTGGTATTTTAAAACATTCTCTGACCTGAAGAATTTCTGGAAGATATATTTTTGGTCTTTTTTAGGAATGCCAACCCCTTTATCCTTCACTTCAAAATATAAAGATTTATTCTTCTCATCTATCTTTATCTCTATTTTGCTGTGGTTTCTCGTATAACGGATGGCATTATCTATTAGATTTTCAACAACCAGCTTAATTTGATGCCTATCAGCTAGAGCATGAGGCAAACCCTTTCCGTCCTTAAATCCTATTTTAATATTAGTGGCTTGGACCTGAGGCTCAAAGATAGAAATTAACTCTTTAGTCAGCTCTTCCAAAGAAAAGGGTTTTTTTTTTAGAGGAAATCTTCCTTGTTCGATTCGTGAAACGATTAATAAATCAAAAATTAATTCCTGCATCCTGGCGTTGTTTTCTTTAAGAATAACAAAATATTTCAGTTGTTTCTTTTCAATCTTTCCTATGCGGCCCGACATCAGCAATTCTATCGCCCACTTTAAATTAGAAAGAGGCGATCTTAACTGGTGGGAAACAATGCTTACAAATTCACTTTTCATCCTTGAAGCCTCAGCTATATTTTCAAAACTCTGGGTAATAATGGAACCGAGTATGAATAAAACTAAAGTTAAGACAGTGACCAAAAAGGCTATCTGGAGAGGATCCTCAATGTAGCGGGCTCCAACGAAATAAGTTATTAAAGTGAAGGCAATAATAATAATTCCCATGACGACAAAAATAAACTGGGGGCACTGCCAAAGAGAAAGCCCGTATTGCCTGCATTGAGCGGAAATATTCAGTTCTTTGATAATATCTTTTAAACTCACGGCTTTATTTTAACACAATGGAATTAAAAATAAAAACGCTTTAAAAATTGACTAAAGGAGAAAATGTAGTAAAATTCATTTTACGGGGTGTAGTGTAACGGCAGCACGAGTCCTTTGGGAGGATTTAGTTCGAGTTCGAATCTCGACACCCCGACATGCGGGCGTAGCTTAATGGTAGAGTCTCTGGTTTCCAACCAGATTACGTGGGTTCGATTCCCATCGCCCGCTCAAACAAAAACCGCCTTTTAAAAGGCGGTTTTGCTTAAATGACTGCTTTACTTGGCATACTCAATGACTCTGTTTTCTCTAATGAGAGTAACTTTTATTTCTCCGGGATAGCGCAATTCTTCTTGAATTCTATTAGCAATGCCTTTGGCAACCTTATGACAAGTTAAATCGTCAATTTCCTCTGGTTTGACAAAAACTCTTATTTCCCGGCCAGCTTGCAAGGCCCAAGCTTTATCTACTCCAGCAAAAGAGGTGGCTATTTTTTCTAATTCTCCTAATCTTTGAAGATAATTTTCTAAAGTATCCTTTCTCGCTCCCGGTCTTGCTCCGGAAATCTGATCGGCTGACTGGACTAAAATTGCTTCCAGGCTTTCGGGAGGATATTCTTCATGGTGAGACTTCATGGCATCAATAGTTTCCTTTTCTATTCCGAATTTCTGAAGAATTTTAATTCCTATTTCTACGTGAGATCCCTGGACCTGATGGTCAACGGCCTTGCCAATATCGTGCAAAAGACCGGCTTTTTTTGCAGTTAAAGAATTAATCCCCAGTTCAGAAGCCAAAGCTGAAGCTAAATGAGCCACTTCAATAGAGTGAAGTAAAACATTTTGACCGTAGCTGGTTCGGAATCGGAGCCTTCCTAAAAGATGGATAATCTTTGGGTCTAATCCAATTATACCGGTGTCATAAACTGCTGTTTCTCCAGCTTCTTTAATTTGATTTTGAAGGTCTTTTTCGGTTTTAGAAACTATCTCTTCAATACGAGCTGGCTGTATTCTTCCGTCTTGAATCAATCTTTCCAAGGCAACCTTAGCAATTTGGCGACGAACAGGATCAAATCCAGAAATGACTACGGCTTCCGGGGTTTCATCCACTACTATCTCAACTCCTGTTAATTTTTCCAAAGTCTTAATGTTTCTCCCTTCTTTTCCGATAATCCTACCTTTAATTTCATCGTTTGGCAGGGCAACGGTAGTGGTCGTAATCTCTTGAGCTTGAGGAAGAGAAAATTTTTGGATAGCTAAAGCTACAATTCCTTGTGCTTTTTTTTGTAATTTTTCTGCCCCTTCTCTTTCTGTCTTTTTAATTCTTTGTAAAATGTCCTGTTCGTATTCTTTCTCGCAAGTTTCTAATAATTCTTTCTTAGCTTCTGTCTTTGTAAGCTGGGAAACTCTTTCTAGATTTTTTATAGATTTTTCCTTTAATGTCTCTAAATTTACTTTAACTTGTTTTAATTCTTCTCCTTTCTGGTGAAGTTCGCTTTCTTTGTTTTCAAAACTGGAAAGCTTCTGGTCTAAAATATTTTCTCTCTTTAAAAGCAGTTGCTCCAACCTTAAACGCTCAGATCTCCTTTGATCTTCTTCTTTTTTGGAGGCACTTACAATATTGTAAGCTTTTTGCTGGGCTTTTGATGTTATTACATCAGCATCTTTCTTAACTCGAGATATCTTCTCTCGAATTTTTGCCTCTAAAGTTCCAACTTGTTTTTTGGCAATGGATTGACGGGCATAGTAACCCAAAATCGATCCCAGCCCTAATGTAATTAGGCCTGCAAAAAGCAGGATAAGTAAATTCATGTTCTATATTGAAAATTTGGTAAACCAACATAAAATTTTAAATATTATCCCTGGATTATCTAAATCCAAGGTGATTCCAAACTTCAAGTTAATGTTAATCTCTTTTGCAATAATATCAGAAATCTCTAAAAATGTCAAACTCCCAAAACAAAAACCGCCTCATGGACGGCTATCTTCCTTATTTCTTGGTTTTTATTACCTCGTCAATAACTCCGTACTCTTGAGCTTCGTCAGATGACAAGTAAAAGTCGCGGTCAGTGTCTTTTTGAATCTTTTCCAAGGACTGACCAGTATGTTTAACTAAAATCTTGTTTAACTTTTCTCTAATCTTAACGATTTGTTTTGCCGTAATTTCAATGACAGCTGCTTCGCCTGTTACGCCACCGGCCACTTGGTGAAGCAAGACTTCTGCGTTAGGTAAAACAAAACGCTTTCCTTTAGCGCCAGCAGCCAGTAAAACAGCGCCCATGGAGCCGGCCATACCAACGCAAACAGTAGAAATAGGACATTTTACGTATTGCATGGTGTCGTAAATTGCCAGCCCGGCTGTTACTGATCCTCCGGGAGTGTTGATATAAAGGTGGATGTCGCGCTTGGGATCTCTTGAAGCTAAAAACAACATTTGAGCAATAACTGAATTAGCTACAGAATCGTCAATAGGGCCAACCAAAAAAACAATTCTCTCTTTCAAGAGCCGAGAATAAATATCATAGGCGCGTTCTCCATATTGGGTTTTTTCAATCACTGTGGGAATTAAAGGCATGTAAATTATTATTTAGATAATCCTTCTAATAATTGAAGGGCTTTTTCATTGCTGATTACTTCTCTAGTGTAATCTTTTATCTGCCCTAAGTCAAGATTTTTTTGAGTACTTTCTGACAGAGAATGCTGCTTTAAAAATTTATTCGTCCCCTCCTCCAGCTCTTTATCTGGAACCTCAATATTCTCTGTTTTTACTATTTCCCTTAAAACTAAAGAGGCCTTTACTCTTTTTTGGGCTTCTAACAAGAAAGAGTCTGACAATTCTTTTTCTGTTTTCTTAATTTTCATTAAATAATCTTCAAAAGAAATATTTAAAGTTTTGGTTATTCTTTTTTTAAGATCTTCCATCATTTGCTGCTTTTGGTGGCCAACGAGAATTTCCGGAACATCTATTTCTAATCTCTCGCTTATTTTCTCTAGAATTTCCTGGCGAATCCTTTGAGATTCCTTTGTTTCCTTTTCTTGCTGAACTCCCTCTTTAATATTTTTCTTCAGCTCTTCTAAGTTTTTAAACTGGCCGATGTTCTGGGCAAACTGGTCGTTAGCTTCAGGCAATTCAACGTTCTGGACAGATTTAAGACTGACTTTTACTTTCGTCTTTTTCCCGGCAAGATCTTTTCTGAAATGACTTTGGGGAAATTCTGTTTCAATCTCTCGTTCTTCCCCAACTGACATGCCAACGATCTTTTCTTGAATGCCGGGCAATAAATGCCCTTCGCCTAGAATAAAGGCGTCTTTATTTGCCTCTTTGGTTGTTTCTTCAATGAATTTAATTTCAATGAAATCTCCTTTCTGACAAGAGGCATTTTTGAGAGTGAACTTAGCCCGCGATTTTCTAATCCAGTTCAAAGAATCTTCTATTTCTTTTTCTTCAATTTTTACTTTTTTTCTTTTTACTTTTGAAGCAATTTCCTTATAATCCGGTAATTTGATTTCAGGTAGAATTGAAACCCGGGCTTTAAATTCAAACGGGCTGTCTAGAGCAACAGGCGGTTTTTGAACTTCAATTTCCGGTTTTCCCAAAGCTTCTATTTTATTTTCAGATATGGCCAAAAAATAATGCTTTTGGACGCAATCTTCTATTGCCTCTTGAAGAATCTTTTCTTGGCTGACCATTTTTTCAACCATTTCTTTCGGCACCTTTCCTTTTCTAAATCCTTTAACATTTACGTCTTTAGCTAAATTAAAAACAGCTCTCTTTCGAGATTCTTCAAAGTCTTTGGCTGAGACCTCAATATCTAGTTCAATTATTGACTTGGGAAGCTTTTGAATAGCGACTTTCATAGGTTTAGACTAAAAATCCGACAATGAGCAAAGCAACAATATTAAGTATTTTAATCATCGGGTTGATAGCCGGTCCGGCTGTATCCTTGTAAGGATCGCCGACTATGTCTCCGACCACCGCTGCTTTGTGGGCTTCGCTTCCTTTTCCTCCTAAGTTTCCTTCTTCAATATATTTTTTAGCGTTATCCCAAGCTGCCCCCCCAGAGGTCATGGATATGGCTAAAAACAGGCCTGTAACAATACTGCCGATTAAAAGACCTCCTAGAGCTTCAAGCCCTAAAAAGAAACCTATTAGAATGGGAGCTATAACGGGAATTAAGGCTGGCAAAGCCATTTCTTTTAAAGCAGCTTGAGTGACAATATCAACGCACTTGCCGTATTCTGGCTTGCCAGTTCCCTCTAATATCCCTTTAATTTCCCTAAACTGCCGCCTGACTTCTTCCACTATTTTTGAGGCGGCTTTTCCAACTCCTTCCATAAGCAAAGAAGCAAAATAGTAAGGCAAAAGCCCGCCAACAAATAAACCGACTAAAACTCTCGGATCATCTAAGAAGAATTGGACCTTAACGCCCAAAGCGAGGATATCCTGGGTAAAAACAGAAAAAAGAACCAAGGCAGCCAAGCCGGCAGAGCCAATAGCATAGGCCTTAGTTACCGCTTTAGTCGTATTGCCCACCTCGTCTAGGGCGTCAGTAACCTTTCTGACGCCAGGTGGGAGATTCGACATCTCAGCTATTCCTCCGGCATTATCTGTAATGGGCCCGTAAGAATCCAAGGTAACCATTATTCCAGCCAAAGAAAGCATGGCTACGGCTGTAATTGCCAGTCCATACATTCCTCCCAGCCAAAAACTAACCAAGATCCCAGCTGAAATTAAAACTACAGGCAGGACGGTAGAGCGCATTCCTACGGCTAATCCGGCAATAATATTGGTGCCAGGTCCTGTTAAGGAAGCTTTAGCAATAGATATTACCGGCTTATGTCTTTTAGAGGTGAAGTATTCTGTAACTATAAAGAGGCCGGCGACAATAGCTAAGCCAATTAAGCTGGAAAAATATATTTTAGTTGATGATATGCTAAGAGGGGAAATGAAGCTTCTGATAATCGGGAAAAATCCAATAGCGGAAAGAACTCCGGAAACAATTAATCCTTTGTAGAGCGCTCCAAGAATGTCTTTATTCTCCTTTTCTAATTTCACGAAGAAAAGGGAGATAACAGAAGCCAATAAAGTCAAGCCTCCTAAAATTAAAGGCAGGATAATTATTGAAGGGTTTTGGGGGAAAATTAAAGCCCCTAAAACCATGGCGGAAATAATAGTAACTAAGTAAGTTTCAAAAAGGTCGGCTGCCATTCCGGCGCAGTCTCCCACATTATCTCCAACCAGGTCGGCAATGACGGCTGGATTGCGGGGATCGTCTTCGGGAATCCCTTTTTCAATCTTGCCAACGAGGTCAGCGCCAACATCAGCGGCTTTGGTATAAATTCCTCCGCCTATCCTGGCAAAAATGGAGATTAAGCTGGCTCCAAAGCCTAAAGCTATTAAAGCTTTAAAATCAGGAATGAAAAAATAAAAAAGAGAAACAGAGAGCAGTGACAGGGAAACGACCAAAAGGCCGGTTACCGCTCCCCCTTTGACAGCTAAATCCAAAGCCGGCTCTAATCCTTCCTTCCCAGCTTGAGCTACTTTAAGATTAGCTTTAGTGGAAATAATCATTCCGATAAAGCCGGCTAAGCCGGAGAATAAAGCTCCCGTTAAAAATCCCAAGCCGGTTTTAAAGCCCAAAGTAATTAAAAGAATAAAGAATACAATAAGAGCTACTAAACCAATATATTGATATTGTCTTTTTAAAAAAGCGATGGCTCCCTCTTGGATGTAATTTGAAATAGCTATCATTTTCTCAGAACCTAAAGGAGCTTTTTCAATTTGTTTAATTAAAAAGAAGGTAAAAATAATCGTAAAAAGAGAGATGATTATTGGGAAATACAACATGAAAATGATTAAATGTTAATTATTTCTTAGGTTTTGCTTTTTTCTTTTCTTTTGCTTTCTTTTTTGGGGCTTCCTTAGAAGCTTTCTTTGTTTCTTTTTTCTCTTCCTTTGCTCCTTCTTCCGATTGAGGAGAACGAACGTCTATTTTCCAGCCGGTTAATTTGGCTGCCAGTCTGACGTTCTGGCCGTCTTTTCCAATGGCTAAGGAAAGCTGGTCCTCGGGAACAACGGCCAAGGCCTTGTTTTTGGGCATAATCTTAACTTCTAAAACTTTGGCCGGAGAAAGAGAATTAGTAATGAATTTCTCCGGTTCCTTTGCCCACTCAATAATATCAATCTTTTCTCCCCCTAACTCATTGATAACAGCTGAAACCCTGGTTCCTCTTTGTCCAACCATAGCCCCAATAGGATCCACTCCTTCGGCCTCAGAAACAACAGCAATTTTTGATCGAGATCCTGGTTCTCTGGCAATGGATTTAATAACTACAGAACCCGATGAAACTTCAGGCACTTCTAATTCAAAAAGTTTGGAAATTATTTTGGGGTAAGCCCGGGAAAGAAAAACTGACGGTCCTCTTGGAGATTCTTCAACTTTTACGACGTAAAGCTTTAATCTCTGTCCAGGCCGATAAAACTCTCCGGGAACCTGTTCTTCTCTTGGTAAAATGCCTAAAGTTTTACCGATGTCAAAAAAGGCGGCCCTTGGTTCAACTCGCTGGACAATCCCGGAAATTATTTGTCCTTCTTTTGATTTGTATTCCTGAAGAATTATTTCTCTTTCTGCTTCCCTGGATTTTTGCAAAATCACCTGTTTGGCGGTCTGGGCGGCGATTCTTCCATAATCCTTTTTCATTTCCAGGGCTGTTTCTAATATTTCTCCGACTTTAATTTTAGGTTTTATTTTTTTAGCTTCTTTAAGTATAATATGTTTTTCTGGATTGAACCTGACTTTTTTTGCTTTAGTTTCTTCTTGGGTTTTTTGGAATTCATCTAAAGCTTTGTCTTTAAGATTTTTTAATTCTTCCTCAGAATAAATCATCTTTTCGTCTACCACTAATTTTTCCTGCCAAAACTTAACCTTACCCGACTTGGAATCGAGTTTAGTTTTTATAATTTGGCCCTTTTTGCCGTACTCTTTCTTATAAGCGGCGGAATAAGCCTGTTCAATAATCTCAATCACTTTTTCTTTAGAAATTCCTTTTTCTTCGGCAATCTGGCCAATAGCTGATGCAAAGTTTTTTAAATCTTCCATAAATTTTTAAAAATTAAAGCCCGTTTTCCAACGGACTCATCATTCGTTCTTTTCCAACTTAATAAATAATAGCAAATTGAAAATAACTGTCAACCTTTGCCTAAAATTTTCAGGGCCTCTTTAACCCTTTGCTCAGAATCCTTTATTTTTGGCAAAACCTCTTTCAAGACCTCTCTGGATTTTTGGCGGGAAAAACCAAGAGAAACCAAAGCATCAACAGCCGGATCTTCCGATAACGGTTCTTTTTTCTCTAATTTGGTAAGCTTTCCTGTTAACTCCAAAACGATCTTTTGGATCTTTTTTCTGCCAATTCCCTTTACTGCTTCAAAAACCTTAAAACCGTCTTTATCGATTGTTTTCTTAAATTCCTCAACAGAACCGATAGCGGAAAGGGAAAGGGCGGCTTTGGGCCCAATTCCCGAAATTCCATACAAAGTTTCAAAAAGATCAAGTTCTTCTTTGGATAAAAATCCGTAAAGGGCGAGAGCGTCTTCTTTAACGTGAAGAAACGTAAAAAGCTTGAGAAATACCTGTTCTTTTGCTATCCTATGTAAAGTCTTCTCAGACAAAAAAACCTTATAGCCAATTCCGTTAACGTCCAAAACAATAAAGTTTATTTCTTTGAAAAGGATTTTTCCTTGAAGAGAAGAGATCATTATTTTACCATAACATGGCAATGTTTCAGTTAAAAGCAAAATTTAAGCCGACCGGAGACCAGCCTCAAGCAATAGAAAAGCTGAGCGAAAGCTTAAAAAAGGGTGCAAAGCATCAGGTGCTTTTGGGGGTTACAGGTTCTGGAAAAACTTATTCTATCGCCAAGGCAATTGAAAAAGTCCAGATGCCGACCCTAATCATCAGCCCGAATAAAACTCTTGGAGCCCAGCTCTATCAGGAATTCAAGGAATTCTTTCCCAATAATGCCGTTCATTACTTTGTCTCTTACTACGACTACTATCAGCCAGAAGCCTATATCCCCCAAACTGACACCTATATTGAAAAAGACGCCAAAATAAACGAAGAATTAGACAGGCTGCGTCATGCCGCCACCCAAGATCTCTTAACAAGGAAAGACGTAATAGTCGTCGCCTCGGTTTCTTGTATTTATAATATTGGGAGCCCGGAAGCCTATCAAAAGGTTTCTTTGGAATTAAAACCCGGGAAAAAGACAAAAAGAAAGGATTTCCTCTCCCGCCTGGTCAGCCTTCAATATCAAAGGGATGACATTGATTTCCATCCTGGAACATTCCGGGTCAGGGGAAGCTTAATTGAAATTTATCTGGTAACCGGAGAAAGCATAATTGAAGTCGAGCTTTCAAAAAGTGGAATCTCTAAAATTAAGCAGAAAAAACCAGGCCTTAATGGCAGAAAAGAAGTTATTTCTTCTTTTAAGCTCTTCCCGGCTCAGTTTTGGGTAACGCCAAAAGAAAAACTAAATATTGCCGTTGAAAATATAAAGCTGGAGCTGGAAGAAAGGCTGAAAGAATTAAAAAAGCAAAAGAAATTAATCGAAGCCCAAAGACTGTCCCAAAGAACAAATTATGATTTAGAAGCGCTTAAAGAAATGGGATACTGCCATGGCATTGAAAACTACTCGAGCCATTTGGAATTTAGAAAATCAGGAGAACCGCCCTACACCCTTATTGATTATTTTAAAGCCGGGTCCCAGTCCAATAATTTTCTCGTCGTTATCGACGAATCACATCTAACCCTACCCCAATTAAGGGCAATGTCTGTTCAAGACAGAGTAAGAAAGAAAACCTTGATCAATCACGGCTTCAGGCTGTTTTCAGCTATAGACAATCGACCTCTGACGTTTGAAGAGTTTAATGTAAAGATAAGCCAGGCTATTTATGCTTCGGCCACTCCTTCGGTCTATGAAAAAAACAAATCCGGCGAAAATTTTATTGCAGAACAACTGGTCCGGCCAACCGGCCTTTTGGAGCCGTCTATTGAGATAAGGCCGACGAAAGACCAGGTAAAGGATTTGGTCAAAGAAATTAAAAAAGAAATAAAAAAGAACCAAAGAACGCTGGTCATAACTATAACCAAAAGGCTGGCTGAAGACCTGGCTGAATACTTAACCGAAGAAGGCGTTAAAACCCAATATTTGCATTCTGAAATCAAAACCTTAGAAAGGCCGGCAATTTTAAAAGCTCTGAGAGAGGGCAAATACGATGCTATAGTGGGAATTAATCTTTTAAGGGAGGGATTGGATTTGCCGGAAGTTGCCTTAGTAGCCATTCTTGATGCAGACAAAGAAGGGTTTCTCAGAAACGAAACCACTCTTTTGCAAACCATGGGCAGGGCAGCCAGACATACTAAAGGGCATGTTATCTTGTATGCAGACAAGATATCAGGTTCCATGAAAGCTGCCATAAATGAAGTTTCTCGAAGGCGGAAAATCCAAAAAGAATACAATGAAAAAAACAAAATTAAGCCGAAAGCAATTGTTAAAGAAATAAGGGAGTGGAAGCTGGGCAAGTCTCCAGTGACCCAAGAATTCTTGAGCTTAATGGAATTAAAAGACTTGGAATCACTGGAAAAAGAAATGAAAAAAGCGGCAAAAATCCTTAATTTTGAAAGGGCAGCTAAGCTCAGAGACCTGATAAAGAAATTAAAAGGTTGATAATTTATATTCTATAGTCTATAATAAAACCTGATGCCTATTACAAAATCGGCTAAAAAATCGTTAAGGAAAGATATTAAAAGACGAACGAGAAATATTGTTTATAAAAACAAAATAAAAAACCTCTTAAAAGAGGTGAAAAATTTAGTTGTCCAAAAGAAAATAAAAGAGGCAGAAAAGCTTTTGCCCCAACTTTATAAAATTTTAGACAAAGCAACAAAAGTTGGAGTGATTAAGAAAAATAACGCTTCCAGAAATAAATCAAGACTGACAAAGCTTATCAATAAAGCAAGTTAAATTTTAGCCACCAAAAGATCAATAGCGATTTCCGGCTTTATCTTCCCGGTTTTTACGTCAATATCTATCTGAAATAATTTCCGGTAGATTTTTTTTAACTCATTTAAAGTAAATTTTTCTGATTGATAGTAAGCTTTGTCCACTACAAAGGGACGCAAAGAGCTTTGTTTTAAAATATGAAAATAAGGCAGGCCGCTTTCTACCATTTCTTTTATTGTTAATATATTGCGGAATTGGAAATTGATCATGGTTAAAAGATATAAAGGAGAATCTCCCTTCTCAAGATGTTTATGGAATAATAAAATAGCTTCTTTCTTCTTTTTTGAAGCTAAAAAATCTATTGCTTTAAATATACCTGTCTCAATGTTTGGCTTTACTAAAAGCTCAACATCTTCTTTTAAGATCTGAATTGGCTTTGATTGCTGTTTATAAACGGCTAATTTTTTTATTTCGCTGGAAAGGCGCCAGAGATCGTTCCCCAAAAATTTTATAAGCTTTTCTATTGCGCCTTTCTCGGCTTTTGCCCCATGCTCTTTAATTTCTTTTTTCACCCAATTTTCCAGGTTTTTGCCAAAAAGCGGGTTAAATTCTTGGAACTTAGCCTGTTTTTTTAAAAAAACAAACAAAGGGTCTTTTATGTTAACTTCTCTTTCTTCGTGAAATAAAACAGTGTCTTTGAAGTTGAGGATTTCTTTAGCCTCTTTTAAAAAGTCTTTTTTAAATGCTTGATTGGAAAAAACATCTTTTAAGATTATTAATTTTTTTTCTTTAAACATGGCTTGGGTTAATATCTCTTCTTTCAGCCCTTGAAAGCTTATTTTTTTCCCGTCCAAAAACCTTAAATTTAATCCAGTTTTGTGGGATTTTTGATAATGATTAATCAGCTCCTTTAGTTTCGCTTGAGCCCTATAAGTATCTTGGCCGTAGAGAAAAATAATCATGTTATTTTTGACATTTAGGGCAAAAATAAGCGCTTCTGCCCTTAACTTTTAGTCTTTTTATCTTATTGCCGCATCTTCGGCATTTTTCATTCTCTCTTCTGTAAACCTTGCGGTATTGATCAAACGATCCTCGATAACCGTCAATGTCCCGAAAATCAGAAAACGATTCTCCTCGAAGCTTAACAGCCTTTTTTAAAATTTCTTTCAGCGCTAGATAAATTTCTTTGATCTCTTTTTCGGTTAGTTTTAAAACACCTTTAAAGGGATTAATTTTTGCTTTCCAAAGGATTTCAGATGAATAAATGTTTCCGATGCCGACTAAGACTTTTTGATCCATTAAAATTTCTTTAATCTTTCCTTGTTTTTTCCTTAAAACTTCTTTAAATTTCTTTAAAGTAAAGTTTTTCTTTAAGGGTTCCGGCCCCAAATCATTAAACCCTTGAGATTGTTTTAAAGCCTCTCTTTCCCATAATTCCACCTTTGCAAATTTTCTTAAGTCAGAAAGGGCTAGTTGTTTTTGGTTGTCCAGCCAAAAGATCAAATGTAAGAATCTATTCATCGGATCTTCAGTTAAAGGGCCTTTAATTTGAGATTGCCACTTCCCTTTTTTTAGCTCCCATTTTCCAAACAGCAGGTGCCCGGTTAGTTTTTGATGAATTAACAAGATTTTCCCTCCTGAAAGATCAAAAAGAATATTCTTTCCTCTCCGCCAAACTCTTTCAACTTTTCTTCCTTTGATTTCTTGTTTAAACTTTTGAAAATTTCCAGGCAGCTTTATCGTCTTAGGAAAATCGGTCCAGACATTAATAAAAGTCCTTCCTTGGACTTTTTTTTGTAAACCGCGAACTATTGTTTCCACCTCGGGTAGTTCTGGCACCTCTATTCTAAAACAGATTTAATTTTATCAACAATTTGGCCCGGAGCAAAGTGAGCCTTTATCAAATAATCAACTGCTCCCAGTTTTAGGGCTTTTTCCACGTCTTCTTTTTGGCCAAGATTGGAAAGAATAATAACGGGAATTGGCTTTAGTTTTGAATCTTTTTTTATTTCATCTAAAACCTCGAATCCATCCATTCCCGGCAAGATAAGATCGAGTAAAATCAAGTTTGGGTTCTCTGCCTTAGTTTTTTTTACTCCGTCTTCTCCGTCCACTGCCGAAATCACTTTATACCCTTCTTTGGTAAGTTTTTGGCTGATTAATTCTTTTAAAAATTTGTCGTCTTCAATTACTAAAATTTTTATAGGCATATTTATTTTCTAATTATTCTTTTAATTGGCAGGGCAAAATGGAATGTTGCCCCATTGTTCTCTTGAGATTCAAACCAAATCCTTCCTCCATGGGCCTCAATAATGTTTTTGGCAATATACAGACCGAGGCCAGATCCTTCTGTTTCTTTCCTAACAGCATTTATTCCTCGGAAAAACTTTGTGAAAATCCTAGGCTGATACTTTTTTGGAATTCCTATCCCATTGTCTTTAACTGAAAACTCTATTTCTTTTTTATCATATTTTAAAGAAACTGTCACTTTTCCCCCTTCAGGGCTGTACCTGATTGCATTATCAAGGATATTTTGAATAGCTAACTTTACCTTCACAACATCAATCTTAATTTTTGGAAGTTTTTTTATTGGTTTTTGAAAATCAACTTCAACTTTATACGTTTTAATTGACTCTTTTAAGGAATCTACCACAAATTGAGTTACCTCCTTCAGGTCAGACAAAATAGGTTTATAAATATATCTTCCTTCTTCGATTTTAGTAATATTTAAAAGATCGTTAATTAAATCAATCATTCTATCGTTAGATTGATCGGCTCTAGAAAGAACATCTTTCTGTTTTTTGGGTATTTCCCCTAAGTCTTCTGCTAATAACATTTTTATTGCCCATTTAGTTATTGAAAGAGGCGTTCTTAGTTGATGAGCAGCTATAGAAACAAATTCAGTTTTCATCTTTTCAACTCTTTTTTCTCGAGTAATATCGTGGAGGATTACTAGGGTTCCGGCTCGCTCTTTTTCTTTTATTATTGGAACGGTAGAAACCTCTAAAATTAAACTTTCTTTAAGCTGAAGCTCTTTTCTGAAAATTTCTTTTTTCCTCTCTTTTATCAAACTTACCAAAGATTTTAAGGCAGGGAACTTATTTAGCTCTAAAATAGGTTTTCCCATTAAATCCTTAGCTTTAACGTTAAAAATTTGTTCAGTTTTGGGATTAACCGAATTAACGTTGTTTTCTTTATTAAAAAGCAAGAGGCCGTCGGTAAGATTGTTAATTATGGCCAGGTTTTTTTGTTGCTCAGCAGAAAGAGAAAGAAAAATCCGCAGGTTTTCTAATGAAACGGCAAGGAAATGAGCTATGGTATCTAAAATGCCGATTTCTTCCGGAAGATACTGGTGCTCGTGAGGATAATAAACCGATAGGACGCCAATCGGATCGTCTCTAACCGTTAAAGGAAAGGCACTTTCTCCAACCACCCCTTCATTGGCAAGCAAGGTTTTCCAAGACTTTTCTACATTATCTTCAATAAGGACTTTTGACGACTTTTGAATCTTTTGTTCAACAAAAGCCTGGTTAATGGGCACTCTCGTATCAATTTTTAAAGGATGTTTGTTAAGATGCTTTCTGGTGTTCTCAGAAAACCCATATGATTCAACCAAAAACATGTTTTTGTTCTCTTTCTGGAAAATTGCTATTTTACTGCCGCCAAAATCGCTAAGTATCTGTTCGGTAATTAATTTCAGTGTTTTCTGGAATGACTTCCTTACCCGTAAGCTGAGAAAACCGGTTACATCTCGTAATTTGAGCACTCGACCGCGGTATTTGATTAATTTCTGCCCAATTTCTTCTCCTTGCCTAAAGGATCTGTCCTGAATTAAGAACAAGGCGAAATGATGGGCGAATATTTCAGCAAGCTTAATTTCTTTAGGGGTAAAACGATGATCTGGTAGTTTTTTATAATAAACATTAAACGTTCCAACCACTGTCTGGCCTAAAAACATGGGGCTGGAAAGAACAGCTTCAATTCCTTCCTCTTTGATAATTTCTCGCCATCTTGCAAGTCCAATACGTCTATCTTGAGAAGCCTTTGTACTCGTAAGCGTTTTACGGTATTTCATTACCCGGCCGACAATGCCATGGCCGAAACGGATGCGATCTGTTTTATTAAAATAACGGATGTATTTTAAGCTTAATCCAGAAGCTACTTCAATTTTCATGAACTGAGTTTTCTCTTCAATAGTCCAGAGAGTAACACCGTCAGCTTTAAATATCTTTTGCACCGCCTTCATCGTCTCTTCTAACAGCTTTTTTTTATCTTCTTTCTGACGATGAAAATCTGTAAAAAGGTCTCTAATGGTGGAAAAATCAGTTGTTGTTTGTTTTTTCATAATGTCTTTTTTAAAGCATGCCCCCAAAGATGCTCTTTATGCCCTAATTCTTCGCAAGTTCTTTCAATCCCCATATCCCAGGAGACAGATCCCAATACTTCAGCAAAGTCATTTGGACCTTTTCTTTCTTCCGGCCCCTTAAATTTTAATATATAAAGGTCTTGAAATGACTGGTGGTCGCAGGGCCGCCACCACTGCTTCCCTTTGTAATGGTCGTATGTACGAGCCTCAAGTAAAGCGGTTATTTTATCTGGCTGAACAGGATATTCCTTAGATTGCTCCAAAGCCCAAAGGAGCTCTTTTACCCCGCTGTAAGCATAGCCGGCGTAACCTGTAGGAAAGACTTTAAAAGCTTTCTTAAAATCATTAACGAATTGGCGGGCGCTCGGAATCTGCTCAGATAAACCCCAGTAAAAATTAGCTCCCCAGTACATGCCGGCTGCAGCGCTGGGATCCATCTTTTGAGCGATCGTAAGTTCAGAAAGCGTATTAACAATGCTCAGCTTCTTTTTAAGGCCTCCTTTTGCTGCTTGGTCAACAAAAGCTAGCTGATCAGTCCCCCAGCTTGCTACAATGAGCGTTTCTGCCTTTGAACGAAGAATCTTTGGAAAATATTGAGTAAAACGGCCAGAGCCCAAGGGAAACTTTATCACTCCTTTTATTTTTACTTTGTTTTTTTCTGCAAATTCAAGACAAACATCGCGATTTTGGTGCCCCCACTCGTAATCAACAACCAGCAAAAACCAGGAATTGCTCAAATTGCCAAAAACCCAACGACTTATTGACTGAGCGTTCATCTGCGGCGTCATAGCTTCGTGAAAGGTATAGGGCCCAAGATGTTTATTATTGGTAATTTCATTTGATTGAGCCAATGAAACAAAAATTGTCTTGCGCTTCCTTGCTTCCTTGTTCATTGGAATCTGAGTTGCAGCCGACATTGAACCTAAAAGAAAATCAACTTTACGGCCTTCAATAAGCTCAACTGCCCTTTTCCCGGCAAGATTGTTATTTAATTTATCATCAGCAACGATGAGCTCTACTTTACGCCCTAAGACACCGCCGCTTTTATTGGCTTTGTCTATTGCTAAACGAGCTCCAAGAAGTTGGTTTTGCGAGGAGCTGGCATAAGCCCCGGTCAGAGAGGTAATAAATCCTACTTTTATCTTTTTTTCGCGTGGTGATGACATAGAAAAAATCTTTAGGGTTTCTAAAGCTTCTTCGTGTTTTTTTATCGGATATTAATAAATAAAAAGTTAACCTTTCCTAAAGAAAATAGGATAAAGCGTTTGATCTTCAACATCCTTTGGTCTGGTTAAACTTTCTAAACTATGCTTTCTAGGTGGATAAAAATTGCTTCACTAACTTTCCTGTTAAGTAAGCGAATCCTAGTCCAACCATAAATGGAATCCAGAGCTTTATTACTGTATCAAAGCCAGGACCAAGAACTTCGCCGGTAGCTGAATTTAAAATCCCCATTGCGGCAAAGAAAGAAGCGAAACTTAAGAAATAAGCAGGAGCCATGTCAAATTCTGGAACTATTTCCAGAAAGACAATTATAAAAGCAGCGATCGTTACTAATACTGGCAAGGTCCAAAATGCGCCAAATGTACCAGAAAAAAGTGGTATTAGTTTAACGAGCCCCCAACCAGCTATCAGTCCTCCGGTCAATCCAATAACCGCTTCGTCCATCTTTTTAATGGTAGTCCCGGCCAAAAAGTAAAGCGGCCAGCTGATAAAAGCGGCCCAGAGGATTAAATTAAACTCTCTGGCAATTATTACGTAAATCGCAGCTATTATTCCCACCATTAAAGCGATAGGAATCCATTTCGAAACTGGAACTTTCCTCATTTTTAAGTTGTCTTAATAAATAAGTTAAACAAATTATTTCGACCTTTAATTTATCTTAGCATATTTTTAAATTACCGCTCTCTGGTTTATTCTCGTTTCCTGGCAGTCTTTTAATCAAAGAATAAAAACCAAGCCCTTCTAAAGATTTAATTACTTTATCTTTGCTATATTTACCCCAGCGGCTTTTCTCTAGGTTAAAATCTATAGGAACGTCAGTTTTTATTTCAACCAAAGACTTGCTTAAAAAAGCCTGCTCTTTATATTTAAGCAGAGTTTCCCTTAACCTGGGAGGAAGCTCTTTGGTTTTATCTGAATTTTCTTTAAGTTCTTTGTATAAATTTTCCAAGGTTCCAAACTTATTAATAAGATTGCTGGCCGTCTTTTCTCCAACGCCGGTTACCCCGGGAATGTTGTCTGAGGGGTCGCCTCTTAAAGACTTATAATCTAGAAGCTGGCGAGGAGAAATTCCATACCTTTCTTTAACAGCTGCCTTATCGTATAAAACAGTATCTTTAATCCCTTTTTTTGAAGTATAAACTTTAGTATAAGAATCAATCAGTTGTAAGGCATCCAAGTCTCCGGTCAAAATAATGGTTTCAATTTCCGGCAAGACCTGCTTTTTTGGAGCAAGATGGGAAATTGTCCCAATAAGATCGTCTGCCTCATACCCTTCTTTTTCAAAAACCGGAACATCAAAAAGTTTTAAAATTTCTTTTATCTTAGGGATTTGCTGGTAAAGCTCTTTGGGAGCCGGAGGCCTTTTTGCTTTGTACTCTTTATACTTTTTATGGCGAAAAGTAGGACGTGGCACGTCAAAACAGGCAACAATAAAATCTGGCTGGAATTCTTTGATGGCTTTGAAAAAAATCAGCAAGAATCCGTAAACCGCATTAACTACTTCGCCATTTTTTGTAGAAAGAGGGGGCAAGGCGTGAAAAGCCCGGTGGATAATAGCATTGCTGTCAATAATAATTAACTTTTTCTTGTCTTCCTCCATTTCTTTATCTTAACATAAAGAAAAAAGCTCTCGAAGAGAGAGTATAATAAAAAGAGGGATTAAAAATCCCTTTTCTTTAATTAGTTATGATTATGAAACGTTCATAATCTATTGGTTCAATTTCGTATTGTTTTACTTCTATGCCTTACTCCTTGATATGATTCTTGAGCCATTTTTCGATTGTTGATTTTTCTTCCATTGTGGAAATAAAAACCCAGACGTCAATGTTTCCGTTTTTCGCAGAGAACAGCTCCAAATCTGTATGATAGATTCTGTCTATTTCTTTTAGAATTTTGGTTTTAACGTATTCCTTAAGATTCTTTTCGTTCCATTTTTTTTATCGTATGTGCCTTTGATTTTTATTATGCTTATAGTAATTCCTACCAATCATTTCACCTTTTTTATAATACCTTTTTTCCAATCTTTTGCAAGGTTATTAAGAACTAATTGTTATTTTCCTTGTCTTTTCATTTATAAACTGAAACTTAATCCAAATGGCATTTTTTGGCACAATTTTTTGAACTCTCTCTGCCCATTCAATAGCAATAATGTTTTTGGGATTTGAAAGAATTTCTTTAAATCCCAGGTTTAAAATCTCTTTTGAGCTTTTAATTCGATAACAATCAATATGATAAAATCGTTCAAAGCTTAAAGCTTGAACCTTAAAGTTCTTCATAATAACAAATGTCGGGCTGAGGATTTTATCTTCAATTCCCAATCCCCTGGCAAAACCTTGTAAGAAAGTAGTTTTTCCCCCGCCTAAATCCCCCTCTAAGCCAAGAATTGTTGCTTTGCCTTTAAGAGGGATTTTTAGGATATTCTTAGCTAAATTTTCCCCTAGCTTTTTTGTTTGGGTCGGACTTGTTGTAAAATACTTTGATTTCATGATAAAATAATCTGATCGTTGACTTATTGTCTAAAATAGAATAAATTTAAGTAATTTCCATGGACCAACTAGATCAAGCAAAAAAATTAATAAATGGTGCTCAAAATATCCTTATCCTGCTTCCGGGCAACTATATTCAAGGTATTACCCATCCTGGCCGGGCTGGAGATTTATTCTGTGGAGGATCAGCCCTTTCTTTTGCTTTAAAGAAAGTAGAAAGAAACGTAAAAGCGGCAATTAAAGAGGTTCCTTCTAAGTTTCAGTTTTTGAACTGCCAGCCTGAAATTAATCTTAATAACTGTACTATTTCAGTAAACGCTGCTGGTAAAGAAATTTCGGAATTGCGCTATGAGAAAAACGGGGAAGACTTAAAGATTCATCTTGCTTTTAAAACAGGAGAGATTAAGGAAAACGATGTTGTTTTTACTCCTTCTCTTGTTAAGCCGGTTCAAGAAGAAAAGCCCGACCTTTTAATAACAATAGGGGCTAGCAGCCTGGAAGACTTAGAAGATGTTTTTGAAGACTCGCCAGAGTTTTTTTACGAAACGGCAATTTTAAATATTGATAATGATCCGGCAAACGAAAATTTCGGCGAAGTTAACCTGATTGATATTACTACTTCCTCAGTATCTGAAATTATAACTGATTTAATAAAATCTAGCGACCAGAGCTTATTTGATGAAGAGATTGCTACCATTCTACTTGCGGGAATAATTTCAGCTTCTCAAAACTTCCAAAGCCCGAAGATTCCTCCAAAAACCTTTGAAACAGCTTCTTTTTTGCTCGAAAAAGGGGCCCGCCATCAAGAAATCATCCAAAAGCTTTTCCGGCAAAAAAGTATCTCTCAAATAAGGCTTTTTGGCCGGGTTTTAGAAAAATTAGAGTTTGACAAAGAAAAAGAATTGTATTTAGTCAGTCTTAAGAAAAAGGATTTTCAGGATTTAGGCGCCAAAGACAAAGACATTGGCTTAGTTTTAGAAGACTTAAGATCAACTCTTTACAACTTTTCTTCTCTTTTACTGCTTTGGGAAAGCCACGCTTCCCCTCCTGCAGTACGAGGAGTTTTTTATTCTCCGAGACCTGATTTAATTAACAGAATTTTAGAAAATTTTGAAGGGAAATCCCGTGGAAAGGCTTCTCTTTTCTTAATAAGGGAAGCTGACATTAATATTGCCAAAGAAAAATTATTAAACATATTAGAAAAATAAAGACTTATTAAAATGGAACAACAAACTTTAAACCAAATTAAAATCTCGCCTAAAAAAGAAATAAATAATGTTCTTGGGCTTAAAGAAAAAGTAGGTAAGGTTATTGAAGTTTCCTCTGTTACGAAAATTTTAGAAGTAATTTTAGAAGGGGCAATCAGTCTGACAGCTTCCGACGTTCATATCGAACCCCAAGAGAAAAAAATCAGACTCCGCATTAGAGTCGATGGAATACTTCAAGATGTTTTGGATTTTCCCTTAAAAAATTATGAAACTATTCTTTCCCGAATTAAGCTGCTTTCTGGCATTAAAATAAACGTCAGCGATCGCCCCCAAGACGGAAGATTTACAATAATACTAGGAGAAGCTCCTATTGAAATTAGAACTTCCACCCTTCCGGCTGAATACGGCGAATCAATCGTCTTAAGGATTCTCAATCCCAAAAGCTTAATTGGAATAGAAGAACTGGGATTAAGAGAAGACCTGTTAAAAGTCATAAAAAAAGAAATAAAAAGGCCCAACGGTATGATTATTGTTACCGGGCCCACGGGCTCTGGAAAAACGACTACTCTTTATGCCTTTTTAAAGGGGATTAAAAAGCCGGAAATAAAAATTATTACCATTGAGGATCCTATTGAATATCGCCTCAAAGGAGTTTCCCAAACTCAAGTTCATCCTAAAAAGGGATATGACTTCGCTTCCGGTTTAAAGGCAATTGTCCGCCAAGATCCCGATATTATTTTAGTCGGAGAAATTAGAGACGAGAAAACCGCTAAAATTTCTATTCAGGCTGCTCTGACCGGACACTTGGTTTTTACCACCTTACATACCAATGATGCTTCAGGGACCATAGCCAGATTGAACAACCTGGGAGCTGTGCCTTCTAACATTGGATCTGCCCTAAATATAGCTGTTGCTCAAAGACTGATTAGGATGATTTGTAAGAAGTGCTCAAAACCGGAAAAAATATCTTCTGAAGATTTAAAGAAAATAAAAGAAGGGTTAAAAACCCTGCCTAAATCAATTAAAATCCCGGAAATTAATACTAGTATAAAAATATTGCGAGCTAAGGGCTGTAAAGATTGCAATAATACCGGATATTGGGGCCAGATCGGTATTTTTGAAATACTCTTGATTGATGATGAAATGGAAACATTCATTTTAAGCAACCCCTCAATTGCTGCTTTAAGGAAAGAAACTCAAAAAAGAGGAATGACTTCCTTAAAAGAAGACGGATTAATTAGAGTCTTGGAAAAAATGACCACTATTGAAGAAGTGGAAAGAGTTCTTGGTTAAATAAAAACAATCCTAGAGCTGGGGGTCTACTTTAGCTTAGGAACTTAAAGTTTAGATTTTTTCCGAGGAATAACTCAGCATTACCTGGGTTATCCGGCTAAGAAAAACTCCTACCCCCCAGCTCAAGAATTGCTTTTACTTTTGACATTAAAGTATAACAAATTATTTTATGTTTGTCAAGCCCCAAACATCCCCAAAACCAACTAAAGAAGACGAAAGCCTGGATTTAACTTTACGGCCCAAAACCTGGGCTGAATATGTTGGCCAAGAAAAGACTAAAAGAAACCTGGAAATAATCATTGAAGCGGCAAAGCAAAGAAAAGAAGCGCCAGAACACCTTTTATTTCACGGAGGATCGGGTCTCGGAAAAACCAGCTTGGCCTATTTGATTGCCAAAGAAATAGGGGCCAATATCAGAGTGACTTCAGGCCCAGCTATTGAAAGAGCCGGAGACCTGGCAGCTATTTTAACCAACCTTTCAGAAGGCGATGTTCTTTTTATTGACGAATGCCATCGGCTCAATAAACTAATAGAAGAATATCTTTATCCGGTTATGGAATCCTCTAAGCTGAATATTATTATCGGCAAAGGTCCCATGGCTAAAACTATGGAGCTAAAACTGCCTCGCTTCACTTTTATTGGAGCAACTACCAGGGCGGCTTTAATATCCGCTCCCCTAAGAAACAGGTTTGGAGCAACCTTTCAGCTTGATTTCTATTCTCAAGAAGATATTGAGAAAATTCTCCAAAGGTCTTCAAGGATTCTAAAAGTAGAAGCTGACCCAAAAGCCCTTAAAATTATTGCCCAGCGCTCTCGTTTTACCCCGAGGGTGGCAAATCGCCTTTTAAAAAGAGTAAGAGATTTTGCCCAGGTTGAAGGAAAAGGGGTTATTACTCCAGATCTTGCTCAAAAATCCCTAAGCTTCTTGGAAATAGATGAAATTGGGTTGGAAAATGGAGACAGAAGAATTCTAAGAGTAATCATTAAAAAGTTTGAAGGCGGACCAATAGGACTCCAAGCATTAGCTGCTGCCACTTCGGAAGAACAGGATTCTATTTTGGATATTTACGAACCTTATTTAATGCAGCTCGGTTTTATTGAAAGAACTTCCCGGGGAAGAATGGCTACCAAAGCAGCTTACCAGCATTTGGGAATTAAATATAAAAGAGATCAAGACCTCCTCTTATAATGGAATTAAAGTTCAAAATAGCAGTACTCTTTATGGTGTTGCTGGTTCGGGTATTCTCGGCCAATTTTATTTTAGCTGCAAATCCTTTAGACGTAGTTATCAATGAAATTGCCTGGATGGGAACAGAAAATTCTTATAACGATGAATGGATTGAGCTGTATAATAACACCGGCTCTTCAATAATCCTTGATGGGTGGATTTTAAAAGCTGAGGACGGAACCCCAAAAATAAATTTAACAGGAGCAATTCAGGCTAAGTCTTTTTATTTATTAGAGAGAACTGACGACAGCACTGTTCCAGGAATTACCATGGATCAAAAATATACAGGCGCCCTGGGAAATAGCGGAGAAAACCTAGAACTCTACGATAATCTGGAAAACCTATTAGACTCTCTAAGCTCTAGCGATGGCTGGTTTGCCGGTAATAATTCTGACAAACTAACAATGGAAAGAATAAACCCCTTGCTTTCAGGGAATGATCCTGGCAATTGGACAACGAGCCAAAATATTGGCGGGACGCCAAAAAGTCAAAATACTCTTGTTATAACTCAATCGCAAAAAGAGCTGGCGCCCCAGCCCGATCCTGAAATATTACCAGAACAAACCGCCCCTCCTTCATTGGAGATTGTAGAGAGTACAAAAGAAAAGCCAATTATTTATCCTTCCGGCATCCTTATTAACGAAATCATGCCCGCTCCCGTTGGTAAAGACTCTGAAGAAGAATGGATTGAATTTTTCAATCAAAATGATTTTGAGGTTGATCTTACTGGTTGGCAAATTACAGACACTATTGGCAGTATCAATGCTTATACCTTTCCTAAAGACACTAAGATTGGGCCTAAAGGGTTTTTAATGCTTTCTCGGCCAACTACTAAAATTACTTTGAATAATGACGGTGATAGTTTACAATTATTGCAACCCAATGGCAGTGCTCTAGATAAGATGAGTTACGGGAAAGCTCTTAGAGGAGAATCATATAACCGCACTAAAACTGAATGGTCTTGGAGTTCTGCTCTGACGCCGGGAAGTGTCAATATTATTCCTAAAGCCGAAGATATGCAACCTAAAAAAAAAGAACCTCTTGTTCTTTCTTCTGAGGCAAATTTGGCAGCGGTTGGAGAATCTTTTAAGTCAATTCAAAATACAAAAACCCAAAGACCATTGGTTTCCTTGTGCCTTTTCTTAATTGCTTTTGGTCTTGCTATCTTTTCTGGAATAATAATCTTAACACTTAAGAAAAATTTAAATTTAAGTTAGAATAAAAATATGTCAGGGCATTCGCACGCGAAAAAAATCTTTGGTAAAAAACAAATTACCGACGCTAAGCGGGGGAAAATCTTCTCTAAATTCTCTCGTCAGATTTCCGTTGCCGCCAAAGAAAAAGGAGGAGACCTCGAAACTAACTCTGGCTTAAGAATGGTTATTGAAAGAGCCAAGAGTTTTAATATGCCCAAAGAAAATATCGAGAAAGCGATTAAAAAGGGTACTGGCGAATTAGAAGACGTTAAGCTGGAGAATGTTATCTTTGAAGCCTATGGCCCAGGAAAAACAGCTATTATTATTGAAGGTATTACAGATAATAAAAATCGGGCCTTGGGAGAAATAAAAAAAGCTTTGAGTCAATTTGACGGAAAATTAGCTGGGGAGGGCTCTGTTAGGTGGATGTTTGAAAGAAAAGGCGTCATTATTGTAAATCCAAAACCCGAAGCTCAAAACCCCAAAAGTAAAGAAGAGTTAGAGCTGATGGCAATTGAAGCTGGAGCTCAAGATATTAATTGGCATGAAGACGTTCTTGATGTCTATACGAAACCCGAAGAATTGGAAAAAGTGAAGAATGATTTAAAAAACAAGGGGCTAGCTATTGAATCAACTTCTTTAGACTGGGTAGCTAAAGACCAGGTTGAAATAAGCGACAAAGAAAAAGGAAGTCTTGAAAAGTTATTTGAATCCCTTGATGAAAATGAAGCAGTCCAAGAAATTTATTCAAATTTAAAAGAATAATTAGCACTTATGATTATTTTAGGCATTGATCCGGGAACGGCCACAACCGGTTATGGCATAATTAAAATAAACAAAAAAAAGAGTTTAAAATGTTTAGGTTATGGGCATATTCAAACCTCTCCTGCTTTAACGGACGGAGAACGTTTAAAAATAATAAACAACGATCTTGGCAAATTAATAAACAAATATCAGCCCAAAATATTAGCTGTTGAGAATATTTTCTTTTTTAAGAACCTGAAAACAGCTATGCCCGTAAGCCAAGCTAAAGGAGTAATATTATTAACAGCAGCCAAAAAAAGAATCCTTGTGTATGAATTCACTCCTTCCCAGGTTAAAATGGCTACAGTGGGCTATGGAAGAGCTGATAAGTCGCAAGTCCAAAAAATGGTTAAAATCATATTAAACTTAAAAGAAACGCCCAAGCCCGATGATGCAGCCGATGCCTTGGCAGTAGCTATTTGTTGCCTGAATTCTTTATAAGAGGGCTTGACAAGATTTTTTTAAAAGACTATACTGGCAATGTAGACTGATTTCTCAGTCTTTTTTTAAACAATGCCTGAGAAACAACCCGAGTGCATAGTCTGAAATGATGTCTAGTGAATTGTAAAATATTATGTACCCGGAAAGGTCGATAACAATTAAATACAAGCAGAAATTAAAATAAATTTAGTTAATTATGATTTACGACGAACTTTTAAATCCTTTCGTCAGTGAAGATCCAGCTCCAGCAGAAGGTGGTGAAAGC
>DJKW01000011.1:11996-22040 GCA_002434805.1 Patescibacteria group bacterium UBA6532 | reverse complement strand
CAATTCCAACGTTTCCTGAAGAATCAATCCTCATTCTTTCAGTAAAAGAGGAGCCAGTGCCAAATAATATATTCTGACTGGAACTGGCAGTGAGACTTCCTGTTTGAGCAATTAAGGTTAGGCTGGTTGAAGTAACAGTGAGGTTATTTGCTCCTTCAATGGTTAAAGCTCCAGCAGTTGTCTGCCAGGTGGAAGCTGCAGCTGCAGTTAAGTTAAGGAGGCCTGAAGCTCTAATGTCATCTGTGTCAATGGTGATGGTATTACCTATTGTAGTAGTGGCAGAATAGATGTTTGCCCAGCGGTAATCAGGTGAACCAAGGAAGTAATTGGAGTCAGCGTCAGCTGCCGGTCTGATTCCCCAGGCAAAAGTAGAAGTGGTGTTGCCGTAGATGATAAGATTGCCAGAACCTATGATATTTCCCTGGACAGATAAGAGATCAGATGGGGTGGAAGAAGCAATACCAACGTTACCATCTCCATCAATAATAAACTTATTTCCGTCGCCATCAGCTGACCCTGAAACAGCGAAATAACCTGAAGTGGTAGAAGCTGCCAACTCAAGGCCGAAATCAGGGCTTGTATCTCCTATGCCGATAATGTTGTCGTAAGAGTCAACAAATAAGGTATTGGCATCAACCGTTAAACTGCCTGTAAAAGTAGAGGTAGCAGAACTTGAAATATAAAGGGGGAAGTTAAAGTTGAAGCGATCATAGCCAGCATCCCAATTTATTAAAGCATGGGGAGTGTCTGTTCCCCGGTAATACCTTAAGGTAGAGGTGGCGTCAGCTGTGGCATCTGAATTAATGGTAAAAGTTTCACCTTCAGTTCCAGCTAAAGTAGAAGTGGCAGCATAGATATTATTGGCATAGAGACTATCTGTATAAATATTCTGCCAGTCCACCGAAGCCGAACCTATGTCTTTAGTTCTAGGGGAAGTTGGCATTATATCTCCAGTAATAGTTAAGTTTCCTTTAGTATAAATATTGCCCTCTATCTCCAAAGCTGAACTGGGACTGGTAGTGGCAATGCCGACGTTGCCGCCATAAGGATTTAAAAGAATATTGCCAAGAGCTGAACCAATAGTAAGATCGCCAGATAACTGGGTTATTGGTCCGGCAAAGGTAGAAGTGGCAGAACCAGATACAATAATGGTAGTGCCAATAGTGGTAGTTCCTGAAGTCTGGATGGAACCTGCAATAGTATTAAGAATACCAATTCCCAAGCCCCCTGTTCCATAGATATTGCCTCCAACAGATAACAAGGAAGAAGGAGTGGAGCTGGAAATTCCAACATTGCCTGAGTTTAAGATACTTAAGATCTCAGTTCCTGGTTTGTATATATGCAAGAGGCCTCCGGCTGTAGCTTCAGCTGACTGCCTTAAAGTCATGGCATAGTCTGTGGTTGAGGCCTGAATGGTTAAAAGAGAGATTGGTGAGGTTGTTCCAACGCCAACTCTGTTGTCATAGGGATCAATAAAGAGAGTGTTGGTATCAACTATTAAACCACCAACAATAGTAGTCGTAGCTGTAGAACCATCAAACCAGATATTACCCTCTGCCTCTATATCTCCAGATATCATCAAATCGTTAGAAGAAAGAGAGTGAGAAGTAACAGTAGCGCCGATATGAACTTGGGCTTGAGGCGAAGTAGTGGCAATACCAATTCTTTGAGTTCCCGTGTCAACAAACAAAACTGGAGTAGTTGAAGTTCCAAAGAAGGCCTGACCCCAAACCTGTAATAAATAATCAGCCGTAGTAGTGGAAATAGCTACGTTGCCTGAAGCATCAATGACAAAAGGGCTAGAATCTGTATCTGAATCCTCAATAACAAAAGAGTTGCCAGATCCCAAGTTAGTTAGTTTAAAAGCAGGAGAAGTGGCAACTGATGTTGAAGTAGCAGTTAAAATAGAACCCGTTCCTCTTTGATAGAGAGCTAAAATGGCTCCAGCTGAGGTTCCTGTAATTTTACCGAGTTCGGCAGTAGACCAGGTGCCAGTTGAAGAGAAATTAAATATTCTTCCGCCTCCTGTTTGGGAAACCGTAAGAATGGCTGAAGTACTGGAAGCGGTAACAGTTTCTATTCCATAGAAAGCCCGGTCACCGGTAACCGTCATGTCGCCGGTAAGAGTCATGTCGCCTGTAATGGTGAAATCTCCAACCAAATTAGTTTCTCCTGTAGTCTTAACTTCAAATATAGTACTACCGCTGTTAACGCTTAAAAGGTCACCAACGTAATTTTCGGGAGAAGAAAGATAAATTCTTTGGGCCGTAACCGGACCTTCAATTTTAGTTTCATCAGCAATGTAAACCAAAGGATTTAAAGTGCTGACAGAATTAATGACTACTTGCTGGCCGTAGAGCTGGAGTCCGGTAGCAGCCGAAAGAATAACATTTCCCGAGCCTACCGTCTGTAAGACGATTTCTCCGTTTTCCTGGTAGATCTTGGGAGAGCTGACCGGTTCTGTAATATATATAGTTTGGGAAACGACTCCGCCGGGAGCATAAAGGCGCTGTTGGATTGCAGATTCCAAGTCAACAATTTGGGCAAAAACTTGGGTTCTGAAATCAGCTAAGGCCTTTTCATCAACCTTTACAATCTCTTTGGTAACTTCAGTTATGGGTTGTAGCTCGGTAACTTCTTTCCTTTCTGTTATAACTTCTTTAACGACAAAGGGTGTTTCTTTTAATCTTTCTAGTTCCTGGCGCAGTTCTTCAAATTCTTCTTTCTCTACTCTTTCTCCAACGGCCACCCTTTCAATTAGAGGTCCTTTCCATGGTTGAATAACAAAATCACCAAAACCAAAAACCCGAACCTTTAATCCTGAGGCCAATTTATTTATAATTTCTTGTCCTGAAACAAAAACCTGTTCTAATTCTTGAGTTTCTCCTACTAAGGTTTTTTTAACTACTAAATAACCTTTAGATATCTCTTTTCCAAGATCTAAGAATTTCTTGTCAGTAAAACGGTCAGCTGCCAGATAACTATCTTTTATTTTATTGGCTCCCTGAACAATCTTAGTATCAAGGGAGCTATCAATAGCAAAGTAGCTCTTTACAATGTCAGAGGTCCTATCTCTGAAAACTGTGAAATCTGGCCTGGGTATACTGGGAACAGGGATACTAAAACGAGGAATACTAGGACGAGGAATAGCAAGTTTGGGAAGTTTTATGTCTTTTAATCCAAAAATTTTCTCATCTAGGTATTGATCTGTTTTTTGATAAGTTTCTGTAATTTTACTTGGCTGTTTTGACAGCCAACTGCCATACCCCTTAAAAAGACTGGTGGCAGATTGAGCGGTCTGAAGGTCTAGAGTAACTTCTGATAATTGGTGAGTGGCTTTTTGAACGATTGGGGAAATGTCTTTAAAAACTGATTGTAATGATTCTTTGCCGAAAACCGTACCGGCTGTTATTAAAACAAAAACTAGGGCTAAGGCAAAACCAAAACGCAATCTTGGGATCTCCACCAGTTGATCTTCTGTAATTTCCTCTTTGGTAACTGGAAGATTTTCTGGGGGTCCAACTGACTCTGCTTTAACAACTTCTTGATGGTTGATTTTACCGTTATACTCTTTGACTTTATCTAAATATTCATTAAGCCATTCTTTTTTCGTCACCCAATTTCTACCAAACTTTAAAGCCCGCAATTTTCCTTTGCGAGCCCTTAATGATAAATACTCCTGTGAGTAATTGCAGTACTTTGTGGCTTCCTGGAGAGATATATAATTTTCAGAATTCCCTTTTAGCATGTTAATATTGAACTTGACAATAAGTCTTAATCTAGTAAAATTGGTTCAGAGAGTCCAAATAAAACCGCTGATTTTTTTGACACTTGAGGCGATTCTAAAGACTTGTTTGGGGTATCTGTTAACCGATATTAATAGATTAATATATTTTCCCTTAAACAAAGAGGGTAGTCAAGAGGTAAGCTGTGCATAACTAAAAGCGCCAAAATAGGCGCTTTTCTGCTAGACAATATTACTAACTATTTACTTTTATATTCTCTAGTATCGCTAACCCGATAAGGGTCATAATTAAGCCAGATCCCCCATAACTTACTAAGGGCAAAGATATCCCAATAATAGGCAGAAACCCCAAATTCATTCCAATATTAATAAAGATTTGGGCAACCAAGATGATGGCTAAACCAGAAGCAAAAAGCCGGGGAAAATTAGTTTGACTGGCAATACCAATTTTTATTATCCGCCAGATTAAAATCAAGAAGAGAAAAAAGAGAATCAATACGCCCAACATCCCAAACTCTTCAGCAATGGAAGCGAAAATAAAGTCGGTTTGGGGCTCTGATAAAAAGCCGTATTGGGTCTGAGATCCCTGGCCCAAGCCTTGGCCAAAAATACCTCCGGCCCCAACAGCAATCTTAGCTTGAATCTGGCTCCAACCAGCCCCTAAAGGTTCCATTTGAGGAGAAACAAAGCTTAAAATTCTATCTTTCTGATAATCTCTCAATAAAAAAGACCAGCTTAAAGCAAATAAAAGCAATCCTGCTAAACAAAGAATTAAAAAATGGCGGATTTTTATTCCCGAAATCAAAAGAACGCCTACCCAAAGAGCAATAAGAATTAAAACAGAACCTAAGTCTGGTTGAAAAAAAATCAAGACTGATGGTAGAGCAACATAAATTCCAGATAATAAAATGTGTCTTATCCGATACATCTCAATATGGCGCATTGAGAAGTACTTGGCCAAAAGAATAATTAAAACTAGCTTTGTTAACTCAATTGGATCAAAAGAAAAAGGGCCCAGCTTATACCAGCTTTTAACTCCTCTGATTTCCGGAGCAAAATAAAATAAACCTGCTAAAAAGAGGAGGGAAAAGAAATAAAAAAGCAAAATTAAATAAGGATCGTTTCTTAAAATCCTGTAGTCAAAGAAGGAAACCAAAAACATAAGAAAAATCCCTATTCCCAAAAAAATAATCTGCTTTTCAAAGTTTAAAAAATCCCCGCTGCTTAAAGAAGAACTATAAATAGAGAGAAGGCCAAAAGCAACCAGCAAAAGAGCTGAAACAATAATTACCCAATCCACTTTTTTAAGATAATTGAACACCATTTGCTTAAAATTTCTTGTATTATAGCTTAATTGTTATTTTATTATTCTGAGGAATTCTTTCTCGTCTATTATTTTAACGCCCAGTTTTTTGGCTTTTTGAAGCTTAGAACCGGGATTTTCTCCGACCACTAAATAGTTTGTTTTTAAAGAAAGAGAAGTTAAAGGACTGCCGCCCAATAATCTTATTTTCTTTTGGGCTTCAGATCTGGTTAAGCTTTTTAGGGTTCCGGTTATGACAAATGTTTTCTTAATAAGCTTTCTGCTGAATCTTTTTGATGGTAAAATCTCCACTCCTGCTTTTAATAAAGCGTCAATTAATTCCTGGTTTCTTTTCTCTTGAAACCACTTATAAATACTTTTTGATACCTCTGGTCCTATGTCGGGCAAAGCTTCTAATGTTTCTTTTGAAGCTTTATTTAAGTTCTTCAAAGAACTAAAATATTGGGCCAGATCAATAGCTGTTTCTTCGCCCACATGGCGGATTCCTAAAGCATAGATAAACCGAGATAAGGATATTTTTCTGCTTTCTCGGATAGCCGATACGCTATTTTTAGCTGATTTTTCAGCAAATCTTTCCAAGGGAATCAAATCCCCTTCTTCTAATTCAAAAAGGTCTGAAGCCTGGGAAATAAGGTTTTCATCCATTAATTTATCTATAATTTTAGGGCCCAATCCTTTAATATCAAAGGCTTTTTTAGAAACAAAGTGATAAAGAGATTCTTTTCTTTGGGCCTGGCAGTTAAGATTGGGGCATCTCCAGGCCACCTCTCCTTTGGGCCTCAATAAAGTTGTATCACAAACAGAGCATTTCTTTGGCATTTTAAATTCTTTCTCCTTTCCAGTTCTCAAGTCTTTCAAAACTTTAAAGACAGCGGGGATGACATCTCCCGCCCTTTCAATAATTATTGTATCTCCTATTTTCACCCCCAGTCTTTTTATTTCATCTTCATTATGCAGAGTAGCCCGGGAAATGGTTACTCCTCCTACCTTCACTGGCTCTAATTGAGCAATAGGGGTTATGACTCCTGTTCTTCCGATCTGAACCTTTATATCTAAAACCTTGGTTGTAGCCTGCTTTGGAATAAATTTAAAAGCTCGAATTCCCCGGGGGCTCTTACCCGCTACCCCGAGTTTCTTAAAAGTTAGGTTATGGTTAACGCTTATGACCACTCCGTCAATTTGAAAAGGAAGGGATTTTCTTTTCTTGGCTGATTTTCGCCAAAAATCTACAATCTCTTTTAAGCTATGGCAAATTTCCCCGGGATCTGTTTTAAAGCCCAAGTCAGGAAGAATTTGATGCTCTTGAGAATGTTTCCTTTGGCCCAAATCAGTAATAATGTCATAAGCTGAAAACTTAAGGGGCCGGGAAGAAGCTAACTTTGAGTCTAATTGTCTTATGGATCCGGCAGCTAAATTTCTCGGATTAGCATAAGGAGCTAAATTTTTTTTTACCCTTTCTTGGTTAAATTTATCAAAGTCTTTTTTATCCATATAGACCTCTCCCCTCACCTCAATCATTCCTTTAATTTTTTCTTTAACCAAAGAGTTCTTGGGATTTAACCTTAATGGTATACTCTCTATTGTTTTTAAATTTTGGGTAACGTCTTCTCCTATTTTTCCGTCGCCCCTGGTAGCACCTACTTTTAATATCCCGTTAGAGTAGACCAGAGATACGGCAAAGCCGTCCATTTTATATTCCAAAAAGTATTCAAAACTTAGATCGGGCTCTAACCTTTTTAAATAGTTCTGCCAATCTTTGAGTTCTTTCTCAGAAAAAAGATCATCAATAGAGAGCATGGGAGTTTTCTGTTTTACCTTCTGAAATTGTTCTAAGGGTTTCCCCCCTACCCGCTGGCTAGGAGAGTCTGGGGTGATAAATTCTGGGTATTGCTCTTCTAGTTTATAAAGTTCCTGCTTTAAAGAATCTAGAGCGGCATCGGAAATTTCTTGGCGGTCTAAAACATGATATAAATAGCGGTGATGGAAAATCACCTTTTTTAACTTTTTTATCCTTTGTCTAACTTCTTCTTTTTTCATATATTATCTTACAATCTCAATTGCTCTTCGGGTTTCTTTGTAAACTCCGATTGACTTTAGACAATAACTTTGCCCTGAGCATTGGGGGCCCGGCAAAGTAAGCTGGACATCATAACTGGCTCCATTATCTAAAATTCCGGAAACCTCTCCCCCCTCAAAAAGGGATCTTTCTATACCTGTATCTGCTGCATAAAAAGAAATTACGGAGTTCCCCATCTCCTGCATGGTCTTTATTTGAGAAATCAAAATAGCGCTTATTCCTAAAGCAATAGTAAGGATAATAGTCATTGTTATTACAGCGATGTATATAGAAATACCTTGATTATTCATAAAACTATTTTCTAATATCAATATTTCTCTGGGAAACAGCGGTTTGAAGCTTTAAGTTCGGCCTTTGTCCTGACCCTTGTCCCTTGCCCTGAATTTCCAAAAAGAGAACGACTCTCGGTTGCTCGTCATCCTCTTGATCCCAGCTGCCATCTGGCCCCACTTTGAATCTTAAAACCTCAATATTAGATCCCGTTAAATAGTTTTCCACTCCGTTTTTGTTCTCTTTAAGACGATCTCCTTCTAAAAAGAATTCCTGACATTGGCCTTGATAATTCAAAAACTTTATTCCCTGTCCATCATGGGTCTTTTTATAGTTAAGCTTTATCGGCTCCCCGGTAATACAGGTGGCATCAACGTCTTTCTTGGCCATTCTTGCGGCCCGGGACATATATTCCATTATATATGAGCTTTGGCTGGAAATCTGCTGGGAAGAAAGAGCATACCTTTGGACTTTTAAACTGGATACAAAAATCCCCAAGGCTGCGGTTAAGGCCAGGGAAAAGACGGCTACGGAAACCATTAATTCAATTAGAGTGAATCCTTTTTTCATCGCCAGTTGTATAAATTATACTGGGCAGTGACGCTGTGACTTCTGCCTCTTTCATCCCAAATAACCTCAACTGAAATCTCCAAAATATCGGCTTGGGGTTTTACAATACTGATCTTTCTTTTAAACCTGGTTGGAGAACCCAGAGAATAGCTGTAAAACCCGCTGCTGTCTAGATTCAAATAGCTAGTAGCGCTGTATACTTGAGACAAGCTCTGGCTATTATAGTCTGCCTCCCAGTTTCCTGAAGGCAAACCATCGTCCCAAAGCAAAAAAGGGTTGGATCTTTGCTCTAACCAATTAGAATCCCGGATATTCCTGACAATTTCATTGCCTTCCTGACTAAGATAGCTGGCCACCAGCCTTGAGCCGGAAATCGAGGCAAAAACGGAAACCTGCTGTATCAAGGAAAAAACCCCCACAACCCCTACTGTGATAAGAAAAACAGCAACGGTAACTTCAATTATAGTGAATCCTTTTTTCATTGATTATTACTCAACTGTTATTAGCCCTACTGAATTAACTCTTATTATCCTTGTTTTACTTGAATCGGCTATGAGAGATATGGTAATGACGGCTGATGAAGGATCACTGCAATCTCCATCAATACAAACAAGAGGATCTGGGGCTTTAAAAGTAACAGAAAAAGAAGAAGAGGGGAAAAGATTTTCTATTTGTATTCCTAGCTCTAATCCCAAATCTTCTATGTTTTCTCTAAATTTATCAGGGGGGCTACCGCAAATATTACCCGAGCTAAACCGCTGGTTATCATCACAATCAGCAAAAAGAGTAATTTGAAGAGGACTTTGATCAAAGTAAATTCCAAAACCACCCAACGGATAAAATTCCTCTCCCAAAGGAACAATCCCCTGGCCAATTTCCTTTGAAGACATGGCCATTTCTTGAACCCTCCTTATTTCCTGAGCTAATTTATTAGCTGACCTATCCAAAGCAAGCTGCTGCTGCCCTAGACGAAAGTTAGGCACTAAAATAGCGGTCATAATAACAATAACCCCCATAACGACCAGAAGCTCAATTATGGTAAAGCCTTTTTCTCTCATTTTTTAATTATATCACAACCCCTTGACCAGAAAAACTTCCTAAAAGAAAATGACGGAGAAAGAATCTCCGCCATTTTCATATCAAACGATTAAGTTTTCTTAAGGAAATGCTGATTATTCTGTTGGTGCAACTTCTTTGTATTCTGGCAGAGGAAATTCAGGAGAAATATTATACCCTTTAGTATCATCTCTTCCCTGATCATCAGTAATAGTTAGAGAAACTGATTTTAGACCGCCGGACTGAAACCGGGTAGAAGGATTAAGATCATTACCTGAATCTTTGTCTGGTGATCCTCCCTGGAAACTCCATTCCCGAGAAATAATACCTGAAGATCCCTCAGAAGAAGATGACTGATCTAAAAAATAAGCTTTTTCTTTAACAGCCGGTCTAAAAGTATCGCAATCCTGCCATAGTTCATTGTCCAAAGAGCATTTAAAATCAGCTCTGGCTTCTTGTTTGATTTGAAAAGTTTGGGTTTTAGCATCGGAAACACCGAATGTATCTTCGATATAAAGTTCTGCAGTGAAGCTGCCCGGTCCCAAAGTTTGAGTCTGGGGCGTAAAATCACATAAAGTGCCAGGAGTACAACTAAGATCTGGATCTCCTCCCCAATTGAGAATATCCCATTCAGACTTGGTAATATCGCTTGTTCCTTCAGGGTCTGTAGAATTGTTTATTAAATAGAAGGGACAGCCGGTATAAGCTACACAACCTGTAGAATTACACTCTGAGGCATCACAGGAAATTGAAGTAACAGGAGGACTGTTAACCGGGCACTCTGGAGTACAAGTGCCGCATCCTTCGGCTTCACAATAAGTAGGAGTACAACTGGCTTGTGAGCCATTAGGGCAATTAATGGTTGTAGGTGAACAGGTTTCAGATTGATCAGTACACTGAGTAGACCAATATCCTCCAACCCAGACATCCTGCCAATAGCCGTCAACCCAGACATCTTCATAGTAAAAAGCTGGAGATAAAACAGTTTCGCATTGGGTTTCA
>DJKW01000011.1:0-11655 GCA_002434805.1 Patescibacteria group bacterium UBA6532 | reverse complement strand
TAGAGGGTCTATCCAAACGTCTTCGCATTGGGTTTCAAGATAAGCATCAGGATCAACCCAACAAGTATAATCATAGCCCTCTTGCCAGCAATCGTAAAAAGTATCATCAACCCAAACGTCTTCACATTGGGTATCAGTGGAGGCAGGCTGCCAGCAATCGTAATAGTAACCACCCCTCAAACAATCATAGGTATGACCAGGAACCTCAACGTCTTCACATTGCGTTTCCAAAACGTCTGTACATTGTCTTTGTTGCCAACCGGGAATCCAGACGTCTTCACATTGACTTTCGTAGTAACCATCATCAACCCAAACATCTTTCAAACAACTATAATAATACCCTACTATCCAAGTTTCCTGCTCTGTACATACCCAGTCATAAAAACATATCCAAAGATAGCATCCTCTTTCCTCCCAATCGCACACATAAGTCGTATCCCAGTGGCCGGGCTCCCAACACCAACCCCATTCAGTAGTCCAGTAACCATCATCAATCCAGACGTTTTCGCACTGGTTTTCCCGGTAACCGGGAATCCAGACGTCTTCACATTGGCTTATCAAAACATCTTCACATTGGGTGTCAGTGTAGGCAGATTGCCAACACGTTCCCCAGTAGTGATCTCTCCAGCAAGTGTCCCACTGTCCATCAACCCAAACATCTGTACATACGGTTTCCTGGTGAGCGTACTCATCAACGCATCTTCCCCAAAACCCGTCTCGCCAGCAAGTATCGTAGTAACCTGAAGGGTCTATCCAAACGTCTTCACATTGGTTTTCATAGTAACCTGAAGGATTTATAGTAACGTCTTCACAAACCTCTTCTTCAACCCAATAATCTATGCGTTCAGTATCCCAGTAGCCAGAGACCCATACTTGGGTCCAATAGCCATTAACCCAGGTGTCAGTACAATCCTCCCAATCGCAAACTAAAGCATCGGCACTAAAAACAACACCAAAAGCTCCTCCTATAATCACGAGAAAAATAAGAACCCTTACAAAGGAAAAAGGAGATAAAGACATAACTATAACTGTTAATTATTATTGTATCTCGCGGATAGAAACCTGATCGACCCGTAATTCTCCTTTAGGGTTGGCGATAATTCCAAGACCAACCTTATTGCCTTTCTCAATATCTGAGAGAGAGAAATCTTCTTTGCTTTCACTTAATTGATTATCAATAATAATAAATTTCTTTACTTTTGTTTCTTCAGAAAGAGAAACGGTAAGAGTTTCCTCGCCAGAAGAAATGGTAATTGATTCTGCAGTTATTTCAGTTACCTCCCCGGAAACACCGGCCCGCCAATCTATAATTAAACTGGAGTAAGGGAGAATAGTTTTTCCTGCTTTTTTGGTAATTGATCCAGCGTTAAAAATCTCGTAGCCGAGAAAAAGCCCGATTAAGATTCCACCAACGAGGATAATGATTGTTTGAGAACGCATATTTAAAAAAGATGTTTATAAATAAATCGACCTTTAATAAGTAATTCTAATCTACTTTTATTATAGTAAAAATAGGTTTAAATACCAATTGATTAAATTTTCCCCGAAGAAGAGGACAACAAATGTGCCGATTATCAAAAATGGGCCGAAAGGTACCTCTGATTTAAGGGTTTTTTTGCTAAAAGCTATTAATCCTATTCCTATTATAGCACCAAAGAAAAAAGCTAAAAATAAGGCCACGAGGATATTTGGCCAACCTAAAAATAAACCCATAAAGAAAGCTAGCTTCACATCGCCCAGGCCCATCCACTTGCCTTTAGATACCAAAACTATTGTCAGAAAAAAACTAGACGCTAAAAGTGCAGCTATTAACGGATTCAGCAACATCTCTAAATTTCCCAATAGCCAGTATGCAAAAACGATAATAATGGCAGGGTAGATTATTTTGTCTGGTATAATGTAATGTTTTAGGTCGTAGACAAAAATAACAATCAAAAAACAGGCAATAGCTAACCAGTATATCATAAGTCCCAAGTCGTAAATTGAATAGTGGGCCAGAAAAACAAAAAGAAGGCCCGTAGTTATTTCTACTAAAGGATACTGCCAAGAAATAGGTTTTTGGCAGTAATGACATCTTCCCTTTAACGATAAAAAGCTAAAAAGAGGGATTAAATCCTTCCAACCTAGAGAATGGTGGCATCTTGGGCAATAAGATCTTCCCTTAAAGGCGCTCTCTTTAACCTCAAGCCGATAAATTACGGAATTTAAAAAGCTTCCTATGGTTAAGCCAAAAAGGAAAATGAAAGGATATAATAAAAAGCTCATTTTTATATTATACCACCAAAAAGAAAATAACGGAGAGAAAATCTCCGTCATTTTTATATCAAACGATTAAGCTCCCTTAAGGAGTAGCACAATTACTGAGAGAGGTAGGAGCTTCAGTTTTTGTAAAGTTTCCTCCATGAGAAGAAGTGTAATAGGTAACAGGAGAGGTTTCAAGAGTGGCGTAGTAACAGAATGACTGACCCTCTCCAGTGTTGCTGATGGTAAGGTAAGTGCCGGTTCCCGGGTCAGAAGGAGTACTAACCATGAAGGGGCTGATGTTGGTCGGGTAGCTACCTGAAGTAAAGTAGGCGTCCCAATCTCCGTAATACATTTCTTGAGCTGTTAGAAGCTGGCGCATGTCAGCTTTCCTTACCGCATCCCTAGCTTTAGCCCTAGCTCCACCCATGGAAACTAAAACAACGGAAGCCAAAATTCCAATAATGGCAATAACAACCAAAAGTTCGATTAAGGTAAAACCTCGGCTTTTTTTAGTAAAAATTTGCATTATTTTATTATCAATGGTTATTGTCTTTTAAATCGACCTTTATTGGTTTTTAACTACTTTCAATAATATCACACTAAAATTAAATTGAAATGTGGAAAATTACAATGCGGTCATCTGGTAAAAAGGCAGTAAAACAGCTCCGACCATGCCACCGACAACCAAACCTAAAAAGATAATCATAATAGGCTCTAAAACGCTTAAAAGGCTTTCCACTGACCTGTCTACTTCCTTTTGGTAAAAATCAACTATATTCATTAAAGTGCTGTCTAGAGTTCCGCTCTTTTCCCCGACCAATACCATTTGGGTAAAAACCGGAGGGAAGGCCTCGGGATATTTCTTTAAAACCTTGCTGATTTGATCGCCTTTTCTCACGTCGTCTCTGGTTTGGAAAATAATTGTTTTATAGAGATCGTTGCCGACAATTTCTCCCGTAATCTCAAGGGCTTCAACTATAGGCAAGCCGGAAGAAATCAAGGTGGAAAGATTTTCAGCAAAGCGGGAAAGATAAATCATTTTTAAAAAAGTGCCGATTACTGGTATTTTCAAGAGGGTTCTGTCGGAAAACTTTTTTCCTTCAGCCGTTTTTAAATACTGAAAGCCGAAAATTCCCAGTCCCCCGACGGCTAAAAACATTAGCCACCACCAACCCCTGATAAATTCAGAAAGATTAATAACTAAAACAGTAACAAAAGGAAGTTCTTGTTCGCTTCCTTCTAGAACTTCGGTTAATTGAGGAATAATAAAAACAATAATTATACCAAAGATAACGATCATGGTTGCTAAAATAAGAGCCGGATAAACCATAGCTCCCGTCATCTTGGAATAAAGATGGTATTCTCTTTCTAAATGATCAGCCAAATAATCTAAACTTTCAGCTAGTGTCCCTGAAACTTCACCAGACTTAACCATGCTTACATAAAAAGTTGAAAAAACATTTGGAAAAGTAGAAAGAGCTTTAGAAAACGGCGTTCCTCCCTTAACTTGCTCTGAAATATTAAAAATCTTATCCCGAAAACTAAGATTTTTAACCTGGCTGGAAAAAACGGCCAGTGCTTCATTCAAAGAAACTTTTGACTTGAACATAATTGCAAGCTGGCGAGTAAAGATTACCACTTCTTTCCTGGAAACCCTTTCAAAAAATTTAATTTTCCTTGCCCAAATTGGAGCTATTCCAGCTTCCTCTAAAAGGGTAATAAACAATGCGTGTTTTTGTAAAAGGACAAGGGCTACTTCTTTAGAAGAAGCTTCAACTGTCCCGGTTTGAACCTTTCCATTTTTAGTTCTGGCCTGATAATTAAACTTCATCTAAATTAACGCCGGGTAAGATTTCGAAGTTCAGTGGGATTCAGAGAATAAACCAAAGCATTTTCCAAAGAAATGTCTTTTTTCTTCACTAAATCAGCCAGTGCTCGGTTAAGGGTTATCATTCCTTTTTCAGCCGAGGTTTCGATAACTAAAGGTAATTCATGAATTTTATTCTCCCTGATTAAATTAGATACTGCTGAAGTAGCGAACATAACTTCGCAAACCGGGATAAGACCCCCTTTAATCCTCGGTACCAGTCTCTGGGAAACTACTCCTAATAAACTGCCGGATAATTGTGATCGAATCTGATTCTGCTGTTCCGGAGCAAAACTGTCAACAATTCGGTGAATAGTCTGGGAAGCGGAATTAGTATGGAGGGTGGCAAAAACTAAATGCCCGGTTTCTGCCGCCGTAATAGCCGTAGCCATGGTTTCTGCATCCCTCATCTCCCCGACCATGATTACGTCTGGGTCCTGACGAAAAGTAGAACGAAGAGCCCTGGCAAAGCTGTTAGTATCACGATAAACCTCTCTTTGATCGATAATAGACCTATCGTCTTTAAAAATATATTCAATGGGGTCTTCAATAGTGATTATATGGTTTGACCTGGTGTGGTTAATTTCATTAATCAAGGCAGCAAGTGTGGTGGATTTTCCATGGGAGGAAGGCCCGGTAATTAAAAAGAATCCCTGGCTGGGCTTGGTAAACTCATGGAGAATAAGAGGAAGGTTTAATTCTTCAATGGTCCTGATTTTGACTGGAACCAGTCTTAAAGCTATTGAAACGTAGCCTAATTGAAAAAATATATTCACCCGGAACCTGGCCCGATTTTCAAAATTATAGGAAAAATCAATCTCCTTTTCTATTAAAAACTTTTTTCGCTGGTCTTCTCTCATTAAGGCTTGAGACAAGCCCAAAGTATCTTCTGAAGAAAGCATTTTCTTTTTGGCTAAAGGAACAAGGCGGCCGGTTATTCTTAAAGTAGGTGGATGACCGACAGATAAATGGAGGTCCGAAGCTTTCTCTTGGAAAGCAAGACCTAGTAATTGTTTGAGTTGAGTTGAATGATTAGGCATAATTAATTTAAGATTATGTATTTATACATTAGCGAATCAAGGTTCTGCAAGAGCTGCAGCGAGGCATGGTTCTTATTTTTGTTCTATTACTCTTAGTGCTTCCTCGACCGAAGTAACACCGTCTAATACTTTTAATATACCATCTTGCCTCATTGTGATCATTTCTTGTTTTTGGGCTTCTTTTAAAATAGCGGCTTCTGACGGCTCTTTTAAGATTATCTCAGCTAAGCTGTCTGTCATCTCTAAAACTTCAAAAATAGCAATCCTTCCCAAATAGCCTTCGTTCTTGCATTTTTTACAACCTACTGCTTGATAAACCTGTAATGGTTTTGGTATTTGAATGGTTCTTTTGATGCTCTCGGGCAAAGAATTGATTTCTTTTAAAATCAGGTTTTTAATTCGATCTTTTGGCTTCACTTTCTTTTTACAGTCAGGGCAGAGGCGCCTGACCAATCTTTGGGCAAGAACCAAAGATAAACTTGAAGGGATTAAAAACGGGGCTACTTTAAGATCGATTAAACGGGGAATGGCCCCTAAAGCATTGGTGGTATGAAGGGTAGATAAAACAATGTGGCCGGTTAAAGCAGCGTGGGTAACCAAGGCAGCCGATTCCTCGTCTCTAATCTCCCCGACCATGATTATATCGGGGTCCTGACGAAGAATGTGGCGAAGGCCCTGGGCAAAATTATAACCAATCTCCGGCCTTATCTGAGACTGATTTATTCCTTCCATAAAGTACTCGACCGGATCCTCTAAGGTAACGATATTGGAACCTTCTTTATTTAAAGAGTTTAAAATAATATATAGGGTGGTTGTTTTACCAGATCCCGTGGGCCCGGTAACTAAAATCAAACCATAGGACTTTTTCATTCCCTTTTTAACAACTTCAAGATTTCTTCCTTCCAGCCCTAAGTCTTCAAATGTCTTAAGGCCCTCTTTGGGGTCTAAAACCCGCAAGACAACTTTTTCTCCTAAAGTAGTTGGAAAAGTGGAAACTCGGAAATCAATATTTCTTTCGTTGATTTTAGCGGAAAATCTGCCGTCTTGGGGAACCCTGGTCTCGTCAATCTTTAAGTTGGTTAAAATTTTAATTCTGGCCACCACTGCCGGATGAATTTTTAAGGGTAAGAAAATGCTGGAATGTAAAATCCCGTCTAATCTGAACCTGATTCTTAAGTCTTTACGGGTTGGTTCTATGTGAATATCAGAAGCGCTCCCGTCTACAGCATGCCTTAAAATTACGGCTACCACCTTGGTGACAGGGGCCTCTTCAACCATTCTTTCTACTTCAGGTCCTCTAATAGGAAGCAAATCGCCTTTCTTGGATTTAAGTTCCGTCTCTAGTTCTTCTAAGGCCCGGCCCACTTCTTTCCGGAGGGTTTTATATTGCTTTAAAAGGTTATTAAAAGTGGTCGGGGTAATGAGAAAAATTTTATACTTAAACTTCCCTTGACGGCTCCAAAACTTTAAAGCTTCCTGAGCTTTTAACTCCTCGGGATAAACCATTCCCACCTCCAAAAGATTTTCTTTTTTGAAAATTGGAATCATTTGGTAATATTTAGCTGAATCTTCGGGAATTAATTCGAGAACTTTCAGAGGTATGTCTTCAGCAACAACTTTCTTTAAAGGAATATTTAAGTTCTCAGCTTTAATGTCAAAGAGAGCTTCTTGGTTTATTATCCCTGATTTTAAAATTACCTCTTCTTCGTTTTTACCCGAAGTCTTCGCCTCGTATTCTAAGGTACCTGCTTTTTCTTTATTTATAATTCCTTTTTTAACTAAATGTTGAATAAGGGTCATAATAATTAATATGGTATAAAGGGATTTTCCCTACCCGCCTCCCCTTCAAAAGAAGAGATTTGCTTAAAAGACTGGAGTTCTTCTAAGCGGGGATCGTCTAAAGCTTTAAAATTTATATCTATTGTTTGAGGCCTTAAAGTTTCAGGTAAGAGAATGTTCGGCCTTTTAAGAAAAAATCCGTACCAAATAACAATAAGGGTGATTAAAATAAAAACTCCTAAAACCAAGATTAGATATAGCTGTCTTTTCTTTTGTTGGAGGAAAGTAATGGCCATTAATAGCTACGAGCTTGAATTAATAATTGAAAGGTGAATGGGTCTTCTGGCTCTTCGGGATAAGAAAAAGAAAGATTTTTAACCTCTAATAATCTAGCGCTATTTTCCAAATTGGAAAGAAAATCCTTAAGAGACGGGTAAGATCCCGAAAGAAGAACCTCAAGGGAAATAGTCTTAATCTCTGGCTCCTGGTCTGAATTCTTAATAGACTCTAAAGCTACCTCTTTTAGAATTAATCCCGACCTAGAAGATTCCACCTCTAAAAAGGAAAATAGCGCTGGTATTGAATAGTTTTGAGGAAGAGCGGAATCAATTTTAAGAAGGGCTGATTCATGTCCAACCAATTCATCGGAAACTTCATTAATCTTAATGAAATACTCTTCTCGGTATTGCAGTTCAATATTTTTCTTCTTGATTTGCTGCCGAAGATCAGTGAAATCCTGATATTTCGGCCAGAGCAAAACTAAACCAATAAGCAGAGCAAGACCGAAACCAATAGCTGTGATGAGAAATCTTGGCATGTTATTTAAATATTTTTGAATCCAAAGAAAGTAAAAAAGTAAACTCAATTTTTCCGTTCTTGCCAATTGCTGTTTCAGATAAATCTACTTTTGATAATTCTTTGACTTCACGGAATAAAATTAGCTGCTCTCCTAGGACTTGAAAGCTTTCCGCTTGACCAGAAAGCAAAACCTGAAGATCATCCGGGTTTAAAATGAATTTTAAAAACCAAATTTTAGGATGAGAATTAACTTCTAAAACCTCAAAGAACTTTGAAGTTTTCTTATGGTCATTAAGGAGGTTGGAAAAATCACTGATTTTTTTCCGGTATTGAAAGACTTCTTTTTCGGCGCTTCTTTCTTGAGGAGTTTTCTCTGTAGCCAGGGTTTCTTCTAAATTTTGGAGAGAAGCTGAAGATTTATTTTGGAAATTACCCAAAATAAAATATCCTAAAACAACGGCTGCCAATAAAGCTATGGAAAAATAAAGCAAGATATCTTGCCACCAAAGTGTTTTTACCGGGGGTTTTGGAATAATACCAACCATAATTTACTCAAGTCCTCTTAGAGCCACGCCTACGGCAATAGCATAAGAGGGACCCATTTTTTTTAGGGTTTCTTCTAAAATTGGGGGGTAAAAAATATCGGAAAATGGATTGATAATTTCAACGGGTTTTTTCAGTTGCTCAGAAAAATAGTTGCTCAAACCGGAAAGCAAAGCTGTGCCTCCGGCTAAAATAACTTTCTGAGATTCCCCACCCCCGCTCTCTTGATAGTTTTTAGAAATTGTCTTTATCTCGTTAATTATTAAATCAACTAGGGGAAGAAGGATTTTCCTTACCGGCTTTTCAGAAACTAATAATCCCTGAGATTTTTTTTGGTCCTCGGCCGCTTTGTAATCAATGCTTAATCCCTTAGAAAGTACGGCTGTTAATTCATTGCCGGCAACATCGAAACTATGGCTTATCTTTAAAACTTTTTTATCAATAATGCTGATTGTTGTGCTCTGAGACCCAATATCCACCAAAATTACAGTTTCCTTATGGTCTTTATTGGAAATCGCTCTAACCAGCCCGAACACTTCAGCTTCTAAGGACTTAAGCTTAAGCTGAGCCATGGAAGCAATTTCTTGATATTGGCTAATAACTTCGTTTGGAACAGCAACTAATAAAATCTTAAAAGGGTTATCCTTTTTGTTTGGGGATTTATTTCCAATAAGCTGCCAGTCTAAAGTAACGTCAGATAAAGGAAGGGGGATATGCTGGCGAGCTTCATATTCAACTGCCTGGCCCAGCTCTTCTTTGGTCATTGAGGGCAACTCAAACCAGGTAAAGAAACTTGAAAAGTCAGGAATAGAAAAAATAACTTCTTTAGTTTTAATATTAGACTCTTCCAGAACTGCCAATATGGCTCTGGCCGTATCTTCGCTGGAAACGGTCAAAGTGCTTTTGTCAAAAGTCCTAAATGGCTTTTGGTATATGACCTTGGCGTTAATTTCCCCGTAATTCTCTAATTTTCTTCTATTTCCCCAACGCGATATTTCAACTACCTTAATAGCTGAGGTACCAATGTCAACTCCTAAAAAACTTTTAGGAATCATTTTGATCGGCATCCAGGACATGTCATTATTATAACATTTTAAAAGAAACCTGCGATGTGAAAAAATCCTTGCCTTTTTTACCCTTTATTTTAAAATAGAATTACCCTATTTATGGAAAAACCTTTGGCTTCTATAAAAGAATTTCTCTTGGATATTTTATTCCCCAAATCCTGCCTTAACTGTAAGGAAGAGGGAAGTTATTTTTGCCCTGACTGCCAAGCTCTTCTTGAAGTTTCAGGAAAGCAATTTTGTCCTTATTGCACCAGAATGTCCTTTGATGGTAAAACCTGTATAAGCTGCCAGGGAAAAGCCAAGCTTGACGGCCTTTACTTCGCTGTTCCTTATAATCATCGATTAATGAAAAGGTTGATTTCTCAATTTAAATATGAACCTCTAATTAAAGAACTGGCCAATCCTCTTGCTTCTTTAATAATAACTCATTTTCAGCTTTTAGAAAAACCTCCTTCCTTCTTAGAAAAAGAAAGAAGGGAAGAATTTTACCTTATTCCCATCCCCTGTTCAAAGAAGGTATTGAAATGGCGCGGTTTTAATCCAGCCGAAGAAATAGCCAAAGAGCTTTCAAGCTGCCTTGAAATACCTGTCTTGAGCGATGCCCTGTCTCAAAATATTAAAACAATAAAAGGAAAGAAGATTTTATTAGTAGACGATATCTATACTGACAATTCTCCCATGCAAGAATACGCTAGAATTCTAAAGGAAGCTGAAGCAAAAGAAGTCTGGGGAGTAGCCATAGCCAGAGAATAAAAACTATCTATAACTAAAAACACGGAGAACTGTTCTCCGTGTTTTTTATTTGCGGCGAGAGTAGGATTCGAACCTACGGTACCCGTAAAGGCACAGCTGTTTTCAAGACAGCCCCATTCGTCCGCTCTGGCATCTCGCCTTAAAATTAATGCGGAGGAGGTGGGAGTCGAACCCACAAGTCGCGGTTTAGACGACGCGAGTTTAGCAAACTCGTAGCTTGCCATTAGCTGTACTCCTCCTTGGTGGACCTGAGGGGACTCGAACCCCTAACCCTCAAGATGCCATCTTGATACTCTAACCAATTGAGCTACAGGCCCATGCCCCTGGAAGGAGTCGAACCTTCATTTAAGGTTTAGGAAACCTCCGTCCTATCCATTGAACTACAGGGGCGGACTATCCCAAATATTATCACGACTTTGCCCTCTTGTAAAACTTAACCTATCCTTATTAATATTGTATAATGCAAATAATGAAAGGAGATAATCAAATTCCTAAAGTAATAAAAAAGGTTTTGCCGGCAGTTATAAGTATCACTGCCTCAAAGTATTTACCAATTTTTGAGAATCCTTTTAAGGACTCATTGCCTTTTGGATTTGAAAGACCTTTTATGATTCCCAAAGGGAAGAAAAAGATGAGTATTGGCGGCGGATCGGGTTTTATTGTTGATTCCTCGGGTATAATTTTAACTAATCGCCACGTGGTAGCTGATCCTCAAGCAGAATATATTGTTTTACTAAACAACGAAGAGAAATACACAGCAAAAGTTTTAGCTAAAGATCCCATCAACGACATAGCAATTATAAAAATTGATGCTAAAAACTTACCATCGGTTAAACTGGGTGATTCCTCTAAAATTAAATTGGGGCAATCAGCTATTGCCATTGGCAACACTCTGGGTATTTTTAGAAACACTGTTTCTGTTGGGATAGTCTCTGGATTATCACGCCAAATTTCAGCTTTTAGCGCTTTTGACCATAAAGCTCAACGATTAAGAGGTCTTATTCAAACAGATGCTGCTATTAATCCAGGAAACTCCGGAGGTCCTCTGGCAAATATTGAAGGCAAAGTAATTGGAATTAATGCCGCAACAGTCCTTCTCGCCGAAAATATTGGCTTTGCCCTGCCAATCAATGCCGCTAAAAAAGACTTAGAAGACCTTAGAAAATACGGGAGAATCCGTCAGCCATTCTTGGGAGTAAGATATATTTTACTAAACAAGGATCTCCAAAAAAGGTATAAGCTGCCTTCTAACCAGGGAGCTCTAATTATTTCAGATAAAATTCCTGAAAGCGATGCCGTTGTTCCCGGAAGCCCGGCAAATCTGGCGGGAATTAGGGAAGCGGATATAATTTTAGAAATGGGAAAAAAGAAGATTTCTTTTAAAGAGTCTTTAGACGATATTTTACAAAAATTCAAAGTAGGAGATAAGGTTGGTTTGAAGATTTTAAGAAATAATAAAGAAATTTCCTGCAAAGTAACTTTGACAGATAGAAATAAATAATTAAATTGATATTATACTAAAAGCAGCCGCCCTAAAAAACGGCTGTTTTAGTTTAAATGGGGT